>NZ_JBVVQH010000007.1:0-275302 GCF_055811115.1 Mesorhizobium sp. WSM4832
TGCGTGCGGCCCTCGCCCCCCCCTCCCCGCCGCCCCCCCCCCTCTTTTGTTTTTTTTTTTTTTTTTTTTTTTTTCCCCCCCCCCCCCCCCCCCCCCCACCCCCACCCCCCCCCCGCGGCCCCCCCCCCCCCCCCCCCCCCCCTTTTTGGGGCCCCCCCCCCCCCCCCCGGGGGGGGGGGGGGGCCCCCCCCCCCCCCCCCACCGAGGCCAGCACATCCTCGATGTCCTTGCGCGCCAGCCGGTGCAGCACCGGCTTCAGGCTTTCCTTGGTGAACGTCTTGCCGGCGCGCTCGAAGGCGCGTTCCAGGATGCGGGCGCCGAGGCCTGAATACTGCTTGCGGATCGCATTCTTGGTGGCGCGGCGGATGGCGGCGCGCGCCTTGCCGGTGACGACCACCGATTCCCAGGCGGCGGGCGGCACCTGCGCCTTGGAGCGGATGATCTCGACCTCGTCGCCGTTCTTCAGTTCCGTCATCAACGGCATGATGCGGCCATTGACCTTGGCGCCGACGCAGGTGTCGCCGACATCGGTGTGGACGGCATAGGCAAAGTCGATCGGGGTGGCGCCGCGCGGCAGCGCGATCAGCATGCCCTTGGGCGTGAAGCAGAACACCTGGTCCTGGAACAGCTCGAGCTTGGTGTTCTCGAGGAAGTCCTCCGGATTGTCGCCTTCGGCTAGTTGCTCGATGGTGCGCCGCAGCCAGGCATAGGCGTTGGTTTCCTTGGAGATCGCATGGCCGGCGCCGTTCGTCTTGCCGCCGCTGTCCTTGTAGATCGAATGCGCGGCGACGCCGTATTCGGCGATCTTGTTCATCTCCCTGGTGCGGATCTGCAATTCGACGCGCTGGCGCGACGGGCCGACGATGGTGGTGTGGATCGATCGGTAGTCGTTCTGCTTGGGCGTCGAGATGTAGTCCTTGAAGCGGCCGGGCACCATCGACCAGGTGGTGTGGATGGCGCCAAGCGCGCGGTAGCAGTCGTCGACCGAATCGACGACGACGCGGAAGCCGAAAATGTCGGAGAGCTGCTCGAAGGAGAGCGCCTTGGCCTCCATCTTGCGGAATACCGACCATGGTTTCTTCTGCCGGCTCTTCACGCCCGCGTTGATGGCGTGTTTCTCGAACAGGCCGGACAGCGCCGTCTCGATCTCCTGCAGGACGCCCTTGTTGCGCTCGAAAATCTCGGCCAGCCTGGCGGTAACGGCGCGATAGGCCTCCGGATTGATGTAGCGGAAGGCGATTTCTTCCAGTTCCTCGCGCATGCCTTGCATGCCCATGCGCCCGGCCAAAGGCGCATAGATGTCCATCGTCTCCTCGGCGATGCGAAGGCGCTTGGACTCAGGCATATGGTCGAGGGTGCGCATGTTGTGCAGGCGGTCGGCCAGCTTGACCAGAAGAACGCGAATATCCTCGGAGATCGCCAGCAAAAGCTTGCGCAGGTTCTCCGCCTGCTCGGCCTTCTTCGAGACCAGATCGAGCTTCTTCAGCTTGGTGAGGCCCTCGACCAGCTTGCCCATCTCGGGACCGAACAATTCGTCGATCTCGGCCCTGGTCGCGGTGGTGTCCTCGATCGTGTCATGCAGCAGGGCAACGGCGATGGTCGCCTCGTCCATGTGCATGTCGGTGAGGATGGCGGCGACTTCGAGCGGATGCGAGAAATAAGGATCACCCGAGGCGCGCTTCTGGTGGCCATGCTTCTGCATGGCATAGACGTAAGCCTTGTTGAGCAGCGCCTCGTTGACGTCAGGCTTGTAGCGCTGGACGCGCTCGACAAGCTCATACTGACGCATCATGGGCGGGATCTCGCGGTGCTGAAATGATTGATGCGCCGCACCAACATGCGACGCATCCCATAGATAGCCACGAAACTTACGAGACGGAAGTGCCGGATGCTTGATCCAGGCAAGTTCCAGAAGCTTAGTAGTCGTCGCTCTTTTCCGGCGGCACCAGACCTTCGATGCCGGCGAGGAGATCTTCCTCGGTCATGCGGTCGAAAGTGACGTTCTCCTCGGCATCGTCGGCGTCGGCTGCAACAGCGGTCGCGCCGGTCTGGTCGGTGATCGCCTCGCCCTCGGCCTCCGGCTCGTCGACCTCGACATGCTTCTGCAGCGAGTGGATCAGGTCTTCCTTGAGGTCGTCGGGCGACAGCGTCTCGTCGGCGATCTCGCGCAGCGCGATGACCGGGTTCTTGTCATTGTCGCGCGGAACGGTGATCTGCGCGCCCTGGCTGATCTGGCGGGCGCGGTGGCCGGCGAGCAGCACGAGTTCAAAACGGTTGTCGACCTTGTCGATGCAATCTTCAACGGTTACGCGGGCCATGGACTGCCCCTTTCATGCGATGGATTTGATGGAAAGCTGGCGCGCTCCATAACGCGGGCGCAGCCGAAATACAAGCTTTATGGCGGTGGCGTCAGCTTCACGGGCCTTTGCCCGGCTCATCATCGGACCGCGCCATGATGTAGCTCACATAGTTGCGATCACAATTGCTTGCAATGCAGGGCCTGCCCTTGGATATCCATAAATTGCGCGTTATCTCGGATGTGACGGTGCCAAGGCCCATTTGCCGGACCTATTCGTCAAACGCTTTTAGACGACAGAAATTTTCGAAAGGGATGTTTTTCAATGTTCGATCCTCGTGAAAAGATCGCTCTTTTCATCGACGGCGCCAATCTCTACGCCACGTCGCGCGCGCTGGGCTTCGACATCGACTACCGCAAGCTTCTGTCGAGCTTCCAGAAGCGCGGTTATCTGCTGCGCGCTTACTATTACACCGCGCTGGTCGAGGATCAGGAATACTCCTCGATCCGGCCGCTGATCGACTGGCTCGACTATAATGGCTTCAAGGTGGTGACCAAGCCAGCCAAGGAATTCACCGACTCGACCGGCCGCCGCAAGATCAAGGGCAACATGGACATCGAGCTGACCGTCGATGCGCTGGAGCTGGCCGATGTCGTCGACCATTACGTGATCTTCTCCGGCGACGGCGACTTCCGCACGCTGGTCGAGGCGCTGCAGCGACGCGGCCGCAAGGTGTCGATCATCTCGACCATGGCTTCGCAGCCGCCGATGATTTCCGACGATCTGCGCCGCCAGGCCGATCATTTCATCGACTTGATGACGCTGAAGAGCGAAGTCGGCCGCGACCCGTCCGAGCGGCCTGCGCGCCGGCCGGAACCCGCCGAAGTCGAAGAGGACGATTATTGACGGCGGCGACGTTGACCGCCGCGCCCTCTCCCGAACCCGGCCATGACTGCCCGCTTTGCCCGCGGCTGCATGATTTCATCGCCGCATGGCGCGAGCGCGAGCCGGGCTGGTTCAATGCGCCGGTGCCAACCTTCCTGCCACCGGAGGGCGAAGGTTCAGTCCGCCTGCTGATCGTCGGACTGGCGCCCGGCCTGCGCGGCGCCAACCGCACGGGACGCCCCTTCACCGGCGACTTCGCCGGCGACCTGCTCTACAACACGCTGATCGCGCAAGGCCTGGCGCGCGGCGAGTTCAAGGCAAGGCCGGATGACGGGCTTGAGCTTGTCGGCACCGCGATCACCAATGCGGTGCGCTGCGTGCCGCCGGAAAACAAGCCGGTCGGGGCCGAGATCGCCACCTGCCGCACCTTCCTCAGGCCGACCATCGCGCGCTTCCCCAACCTGCGCGCCATCCTGACGCTGGGTTCGATCGCGCATCAGTCGACGGTGCGGGCGCTGGGCGAGCGCGTCGCAGCTTTGCCGTTTCGCCATGGCGGACGGCAGGAGGCCGGCGGCATTGCGCTGTTTTCCAGCTATCACTGCTCGCGCTACAACACCAATACGGGCGTGCTGACGCAAGAAATGTTCGTGAGCGTGTTCAAGGAGATTGCGGCGTTCCTGAAGAACTAGACTCAGGCGCCTTGATGGTCCGGCACGGCCTCACACCGGCAGCAGCGCATGCGGCTTCACGTCGCCGATCGAGGCATAGGTGTGCGTCTCCTTCACTCCTGGCAGCGCGAGAATGACTCGCGTCAGAAAATCCTGATAGGCCGCCATTTCCGAGATGCGCGCCTTTACCAGGTAGTCGAAACCGCCGACGACCATGTGGCACTCGAGAACCTCGGGCGCCTTGGTCACCGCTTCGGCGAAGCGTTCGAAAATATGAGGCGCGGTGTGATCGAGGCGCACTTCGATGAAGACGAGCGTGCCGCGTCCGATCTTGGCGGGATCTAGCACGGCCCTGACCGCGGTGATGTATCCTTCGCGGAAAAGCCGCTTCACCCGCTGGCTCGTGCCGGTCGGCGACAAGCCGACACGCGCCGCCAGATCAAGCGTGGTGCGACGCCCATCCTCCTGCAGCAGCCGAAGCAGATTGCGGTCGACGCCGTCGAGATCACTCGCTTCGTGATTCACTTCAGAACAGCCCTTCCAATGTGAATTCCACTACGGTTTTCCAAAATGACCGTATTTCAACGCGGATGCCCGGGCAATAGGCTGCGCTTTCGCCGCAACGGTGGAGATGGTCTTCGCCTTAGACGGCGTGTGGGTGGCAGGTCGTGGCAGACGCACGGGACGCAGGAAATACAAGACTGGCGATTATCGCCGGCCTCACCATGATCGGCATTTACGCCATCCAGTTTGTAGCGGCCCGCTTCAGCCTCAGGGAGCATCTGACGGCGACAGATCTGGCCGCCTTGCGCTTTGGCGGCGCGGGGGTGGTCTTTCTGCCGATCGTCTGGCGCAGCGGCTTCGCACCCATGAGGGCGCTGGGTTGGCGAAGGGCTCTGGCGTTGGCGGCACTGGCCGGATTGCCTTATCCGCTGATCATCAATTGGGGCCTGACCTATGCACCGGCCGCCCATGCGGCCGCGCTTTGCCCCGCGTCGATCGTCTTCTTTTCGTTCCTTCTGTCGCGCGTCTTCTTCAATGACGGCGCTTCGCAACGGCGCACAATCGGCGTCGTCGCGATCATCGCCGGGCTGTTGCTGTTCATCGCGGCTGCGCGTGACGGCACCGGCGGCGTCGTCATCGGCGATGTGCTGTTCATCGGATCGGGCCTGATGTTTTCGGCCTATGCCGTTCTCGTACGGCTCTGGCGTACCGATCCGGTGACGGCGACGGCTGCGGTGGTGCTCCTGTCGTGCCTGCCGTTGCCGGTTCTCTGTCTCTTGGCACCGAGCCATATCCATGCCGCGGCGGCCACGGAGATCGCCAGCCAGATCGTGATCCAGGGGATCCTGGCCGGCGCGGCAGCCATGTTCCTCTACACTTACATCGTCCGGCAATTGGGGCCGCAGACGGCATCGCTGTTCCTGCCCGGCATACCGATCGCCACCGTGATTGTCGGCATGGCGGTGCTCGGCGAAACGCCGATGGCGGTCCAGTTCGCAGCCATCGCAATCATGATGGCGGGAATGGCCTTCTCGGCGGTCGGAAGACGTACCATCGGCGCAGGGTTGAACGCATCAGCGTCGGGCGGATCGTGAGCCTTTTCAGCGATATACGCAAAATACTGCCGAAACAGATTCGAGATTGCTACCGAGGCGCCTCACGGCGTCGGCGCAAACAGTTCCGACAGCCTCGCCGGCCCGCCCTTCAGCACATTCAGGTCGACGTCGCCATCAATGCCGTCGACACGGCCGGTATCGAGATATTGCCAATAGACCCAACCCTCCTCCCTCGGCGGCATCGCAATCGACCGCAGCCAGCGCTGGCGAACCGGAATATGAGCAGCATAGGCCGGCCCGGCCTCGTCGGTGATGTAGACGATGGCCGGCTTGCCATAGGCCGCCTCGACCGGACCCAGGAATGCAAGGAGTTCCGCGTTCAGCTCGGCGGGTGAAGGCCGATGCGGACAATTGCCGTGGATTTCGATGTCGACGACCGGCGGCAAAAGCGGTTCGCCGCGCGGCACCACCGAGATGAAGTTCTTCGCTTGGTCGGCGCCCGGGCGGCAGAAAGTGAAGAAATGATAGGCGCCGACCGCGAGACCCGCTGCGCGGGCCTGACGCAAATTCTCGGCGAAAGTATCGTCGACATGGTCGCCGCCTTCGGTCGCCTTGATGATGGCGAAGGCGACATCGTTGGCCGCAACGCGCTGCCAGTCGATCTTGCCCTGGTGGTGCGAAACGTCGATGCCTCTTATGGGGAATTCGCCACGATCCGGTGGGAAAGCGCGCGGTCGAAAAAGGCCTTCCGCCCAGATGGCAAGCGCCAGAAAGACGAAAGCCAGAACCAGGACAATCAAGCGGTTCCTCAAGCCTCGGCTCCCTGCCCGCCTCGCCTCGATATAGCCGACCTGTGTTCACGCAATTCCGAACGGAGAACCGCTATACACTTTTCCTGGAATTGCTCTAGCCGCGCTCCTTCAGCAGCCGGCCCTTCTCGCGCGACCAGTCGCGCTGCTTTTCGGTCTCGCGCTTGTCGTGCAGTTTCTTGCCGCGGGCAACCGCGAGCAGCAGCTTGGCGCGGCCGCGGTCGTTGAAATAGATTTTCAGCGGCACCAGCGTCATGCCCTCGCGGTCGACGCTTTGCGCAAGCTTGGCCATCTCGCGCTTCGAGACCAGCAATTTGCGGCGCCGGCGCGGCTCGTGGTTGAAGCGGTTGGCCTGCAGATATTCCGGCAGATAGGAATTGATCAGCCAGATCTCGCCGCCCTCGGTCGAGGCATAACTCTCCTGGATGTTGGCCTGGCCCTGGCGCAGCGACTTGACCTCGGTGCCGGTCAGCACCAAGCCGGTCTCGATCGTGTCGAGCACCTCGTAGTTGAAGCGCGCCTTGCGGTTTTCGGCGACCGTCCTGTTGTTGGGGTCGGCTTTCTTGACTTGATTCATGACGTCTAGAGTCCGTTTCGAAACTCGCTCCTGCGAGTCAGATGATGGCGTCACCGAGAACCGGAGCGGAGCGTACATATAGTACGTGAGCACAGGAAGCGCAGGTGACGCCTTCAGATGGCCGCAGGAGTAGAGTTTCCAAACGGGCTCGCTAATTAATCAAGCCGGCGTGCTTTAGCGCCGCGTCGATCTTTTCCGCGGTCGAAGCCTCGACCGTCACCAGCGGCGAACGCACCACGTTCTCGACCTTGCCCAGCTTCGACAGCGCGTATTTCGACCCGGAAACGCCAGGCTCCATAAAGATCGCCTCATGGAGCGGCAGGAGCCGATCCTGCAGGTCGAGCGCCTTGGCGCTGTCGCCGGAAAGCGTCGCTTCCTGGAATTCGGCGCAGAGCCGCGGCGCGACATTCGAGGTGACCGAGATGCAGCCGACACCACCATGGGCGTTGAAACCGAGCGCGGATGCATCCTCGCCGGAGAGTTGGATGAAATCCTTGCCGCAGTGCATTCGCTGGAAGGAGACGCGCTCGACCTTGCCGGTCGCGTCCTTGACGCCGGCGATGTTCTTGAAGTCGTGGCGTAGCCTGCCCATCGTCTCCGGCGTCATATCGATCACCGAACGCGGCGGGATGTTGTAGATGATGATCGGCAGCCTGGTCGCCCTGGCGACGGCGGCGAAATGCTCATAAAGGCCGCGCTGGGTTGGCCTGTTGTAGTAAGGCGTGACGACAAGGGCAGCGTCGGCGCCGGCCTTTTCGGCGTATTGCACCAGCCCGACCGCTTCCTCGGTGTTGTTGGAGCCGGCACCGGCCACGACCGGAACCCGGCCCTTGGCCACCTCGATGCAGACCTTGACGACCTGGCGGTGCTCGTCATGCGACAGCGTCGGCGACTCGCCCGTGGTGCCGACCGGAACGAGGCCCTTGGTGCCTTCGGCGATCTGCCATTCCACGAAGGCGCGAAAGGCTTTCTCGTCGAAACGCCCGCTCTTTTCGAACGGTGTGACGAGCGCGGTCAGCGAGCCTCTCAGCATGTCGTCCAAACTCCTTGGAACTTTGTCGGTTATGCATGTCGATGTCCCGCCCTTGGGCGACATGCGTCGGTATCTTATTTTCGCGCCTTCTAACCGAAAGCGAAGCCGCGCACCATAGTCTCGACATGGTTTAGCGGCAAGCATCGGCTTAGTGCCAGCAAGCGCAATTCGAACGGCCTCGATAACCTTTTGTTTACGGGCCCTTCACGACCTAAGTTTAGGCTCTCGCTCGGGCTCCGACGTCCCCCCGCGCCTACTGACTATGTGCTAGGACTGCAACAATGCCGACGAGGCGGCCTCATATCTTCGCGCTTCTCGGCGCGATCGCCGCGCTGACGCCCAGCATGGCGATCGGCGGCAGCGTGGAGGTGCGCGCAACGGCCTCGATCCCGATGCCCGACTCGCCGCAGGCCCCCGGCCAGACGCAGCCCTCCCCTTCGGACAGCATTGCCCAGTTGAAGAGCGGGCTCGATGCGCTCGCAGCCAACAATATCGCCGGGGCGCGCAACGCGCGCGACACGCTGCCCGCCATTTCGCTCGACCGGCATATTCTGGCCTGGGCGATCGCGCTTTACGGCGGCGACAAGGTGCCGAGCGGCGAGATTGCCGATGCCGCCAAGATGCTGCCGGGATGGCCGGGCACGATCGCGTTGCGCAAGAACAGCGAGCGCGCGCTCTATCGCGAGAATCCGCCACCGCAAGTGGTAGTGCAGGCCTTCGGCCGCAGCCAGCCGCTGACGCCGGAGGGCGTGATGATCCTTGCCCGCTCGCAATTGGCGCTTGGCAATCAGGCCGCGGCGCGGTCGGTGCTGGTGCCGTTCTGGCGCACGGAAAAGCTGGAGGCAAAGGACGAGGCGACCGTCATCAAGGAGTTCGGCACGCTGATCCCGGCGGCCGACCATCGCTACCGCATGGAGCGGATGTTCTATGCCGACCGGCCGTCATCGGCCCTGCGCGTCGCAGGCCTCGCCGGCGCACAACCCCTGGCGGATGCGTGGGCGGCGGCCGACAAGGGCGACAAGAATGCCGCCAAGCTGTTGAAGGCGGTGCCGGCGGCGCAGCGCTCGGCCGGCTATTTCTTCGCCGAGGCGGAATATCTGCGCAAGCAGCAGAAATTCGCCGATGCCGCGGCGGTCGTGATGAAGGCGCCGACCGACCGCGATTCGCTGGTGGACCCCGACGCCTGGTGGGTCGAGCGCCGCGTGCTCTCACGCGAGCTGGTCGACCAGGGCGACATGAAAACCGCCTATAAAATCGTCTCCATGCACGCCGCCGAGAGCCCACTGAACGCCGCCGAAGCCGAGTTCCATGCCGGCTGGTACGCCTTGCGCGGTCTCAACGACCCGGCGACCGCCGCCAGGCATTTCACGCGCATCACCGAGTTCGCCCAGGGGCCGGTGTCGCTGTCGCGCGCCAATTACTGGCTCGGCCGCGCGGCGGAAGTCGGGGGTCCGGGCAACGCGAAGGACTATTTCACGCGCGCGGCCAGCTATGGCACGACCTTCTATGGCCAGCTCGCCGGCGAGCGTGTGGGTCTCAGGACCCTCAACATCGTCTATCCGAAACCGAGCGCGGCCGACCGCCTGAGCTTTGACGGCCGAGAGGCGGTGAGCGCGATCAAGCGACTGCAGGAAGCCGGCTATGACCGCTATGCCGAGACGCTCTATCGCGACCTCGCCGGACAATTGACGAGCCCGGGCGAGCTGGCGCTGCTGGCGGTGCTGGCCGAACGGCAGGGCAACCACTTCATGGCGCTGAAAGTCGGCAAGATCGCCGCCCAGCGCGGCATCGATGTCGGGGCGCTGTCGCATCCGCTCGGCGTCATTCCCGATACGGCCAATATATCCGGGTCCGGCAAGGCGCTAGCCTATGCCATTGCCCGCCAGGAAAGCGAGTTCAATATCGGCGCCGTTTCCAGTGCCGGCGCGCGCGGCCTGCTGCAGTTGATGCCGGGCACGGCCAAGCAACTGGCGAAGAAGGCGGGCATGACTTTCTCGCAGGCGCGGCTGACCAGCGATGCCGGCTACAATGCGACGCTGGGCTCGGCCTTTCTCGGCGAGCAGCTCGACCGCTTCGGCGGCTCCTATGTGCTGACCTTCGCCGGCTACAATGCAGGTCCCAACCGCGCCGCCCAGTGGGTGGCGAAATATGGCGATCCGCGCGGCAAGGACGTGGACGCCATCGTAGACTGGATCGAGCGGATTCCCTACACGGAAACAAGAAGTTACGTGCAGCGCGTGATGGAGAATTACGAGGTCTACAAGATGCGTATTTCAGGCAAATACGACATCGTCGGGGATCTGGTGAACGGAAGGAGTTGAGGCTTTTACCTTCGCCCCTTGTGGGAGAAGGTGGCCGAGCGAAGCTCGGTCGGATGGGGGGTGTTCCAGGGAACGCCAACGCCTCACTCCGCTGGAACACCACGTCTCACTCCGCTGGAACACCCCTCATCCGTCTCGGCGCTGCGCGCCGATCCACCTTCTCCCACAAGGGGAGAAGGAAAGGGCTTCCCGTTTGACGATCCCTACCCTCGCCTGTAGCTGTCGATCACTATCAGCGAGGACAGCACTCAGATGGCGAGCGAAGGTTTCTCCAACTTCTTCTATCCCGCTCCGGATGGGCTTCAGCTCCATGCCCGCATCTATGGCGAGGCGAATTCCAGTGCCTGGCCAGTGGTCTGCTTGCCCGGCCTCACCCGCAATGCGCGCGACTTCCATGAACTGGCGCTCTATCTGTCACGACGGGCTGACAGGCCGCGCAAGGTCATCGCCTTCGACTACCGTGGCCGCGGGCTATCCGCCCACGATCCCGATATCGCCCACTATAATGTCGGGGTCGAAGCCGGTGACGTGCTTGCCGGGCTGACCGCGCTCGGCATCGAACAGGCCGCTTTCATCGGCACCTCGCGCGGCGGGCTGATCATCCATGTGCTCGGCGCGCTCAAGCCGGCCGTGCTGAAGGCCGTCGTGCTCAACGACATCGGCCCGGTGATCGAGGCCGAAGGTCTTGCCCATATCCGCTCCTACCTCGACCGCGCGCCGAAACCGAAGACATTCGCCGAGGCAGTGGCGGCGCAGCGGCAAACACATGGCGGCGACTTCCCAGGCCTCGCCGAAATCGACTGGGCACGCATGGTGGCTGCGATCTTCCGCGAGACGGAAGCCGGCTGGGTGCCGGATTTCGATCCGGCCCTGGTCGACACGCTGGCCGGCATCGATTTCAGCAAGCCGCTGCCGGATCTGTGGCCGCAGTTCGACGCGCTTGCCGCCGTTCCGCTGCTTGCCATTCGCGGCGCCAACTCGAAGCTTCTTTCCGTGGCGACGCTTGACGAGATGCGCGGGCGTCATCCCGGCATGGAATCGATCATTGTCGAAGGCCAGGGCCACGCGCCTTTCCTGGAGACGGGTGGATTGCCTGATGCGATTGGTGGGTTTCTCGATCGGGCGGAGCGGAAGGCTCGGCAAAAGTAAATTCAAGAATAGAACCGGGTCGCGAGACGCCGCAGAAGTATAGGCAGTCCGACGGGCAATCGCGCGCCTTCCCTTCTCCCCTTGTGGGAGAAGGTGTCGCCGAAGGCGACGGATGAGGGGTGTTCCAGGGAACGCCAACGTCTCACGCCGCTGGAACACCCCTCATCCGTCTCGGCGCTGCGCGCCGATCCACCTTCTCCCACAAGGGGAGAAGGGAGAGTCAGCGCTAATTCGCCTTGGAGCTTTTCCTCGGCGCTTTGATCGCTGCTGCCTTGCTCTTCGGCTTGCGCGCCGGCTTCGCGGGCGACGGCGTGGTCACCGGAGATGAAAAGACGGAGATCTCCTTGCCGTTGACCGCCTCGAGGACGCGCGGCTTCTCCAGCACGACGACGCAGCC
Source organism: Mesorhizobium sp. WSM4832 (assembly GCF_055811115.1). NCBI lineage: Bacteria > Pseudomonadati > Pseudomonadota > Alphaproteobacteria > Hyphomicrobiales > Phyllobacteriaceae > Mesorhizobium > Mesorhizobium sp. WSM4832. Next base: position 11,696 of record NZ_JBVVQH010000007.1, read on the forward strand.
GTCGAGGTCGTTGGTGGCCAGATGCGCGTAACGCATGGTCATCGACAATGTCTGATGACCCAGCCACATCTGGACGCGCCGGATGTCGATGCCGCCCTGAACGAGACGCGAAGCGCAAGTGTGACGCAGGATATGCGGCACCACCTGATCGTCGGCGCCAAGACCGACTTCCGCCTTCGCCTCGTTCCATATGGCGCGATATTGCGCCTGGGTGAGCTTGGTGAACGGGCCCTTAGGCCGGCGTCCTTCCGTGTCCGGCGGCAGCTTGATCACTTCCTTGACGCGTTCGGTCATCGGAATGGTGCGGCTGCGGCCGGACTTGGTGATCCAGAACGAGACCCGGTGTTCCTGGATGTCGTTCCAGATCAGGCCGAGCGCCTCGCCGAGACGGCAGCCGGCATCGACCAGGAAGACGGAGAGCCGGTAGGCGTCCTCGCTGCGGCTCCTGACCGCCGCGAACAGCCTTGCCTCTTCGTCCCTTTCGAGGAAACGAATCCGTCCCGCCCGCTCCTTCTGGCGGCGGAATTCGGGCAAGCTGTGGATATCCCCCATCTTGTGAGCCTTGCGCAGCAGTTTGCTGAGGGCGGCCATCTTTCTGTTGATGGTCGCGTTGCTGTTGCCGCGCTGGCGCAAGGTGCCGATGAGGTTGTCCAGGGTGCTCTGGTCGAAGGTGCTGAAACGCTCTCCGAGGAGGATCTCGTCTATTTCACCAATGAAGGAGCTGACATTATATTTATGCCGCCCGTCATCCCAGAGTATATCTCGATATGCTGCAAAAAGCTCCCCGACCCTGTACGATTTTACTTCTCTTATCTTGTTGTAGGTGTACCTAAAACTCGAATTTTGAGAAGAAAAAACCGCAAAGTGGGCAGAGGACTCCCCCTCTTGAATCGCTTCGTTTGACATTTTTCGACCACACCCCCCAGTGGATAGGGCCAGCCCTAGCCGTTCGGAGGCGTCCTTTCAAGAGATTAGTCTGACAAATCGATTTCATCCGCAGATTGCAGATCCCACGAAATCGTCCGCGCAGACTTCGTTCAGCTATCGAACCCCCTTTTCCTTCTGCTTGCCCGTGCCCAGTCACGAAAACAAAACAGCCCGGGCGTTGTGGTGCCCGGGCTGGATTTCACTTGTACAAAGCCAGCCCTTAGAAGTCGCGCTGGAAGCGCAGGACACCGCCGAACGCGTCATCGCTGACGGGGTGATAGATGCTGGAGGCCTCGTTGACGTAGTCGACTTCGGCCGTGATCGTAAAGCCAGGAGCCGCGGTGTAGGCAACGTTTGCCGCCAGCGCGAATTTCTTGCCCTCATCATACGCAAGCTGAGCATTGAACGAGGTCTTCTCGTTGAACTTGTAGGAGCCGCCGCCCCAGACCGCCCAGCTGCCGTCCCACTTCTTGTAGAAGTCATGACCGCCGCTGAAGACATTGTCATCGCCAGTGCCGTAACCGGCCATGATGAACAGCGACAGGGCGTCGTTGACAGTCACGTCCAAGCGGGCCTTGCCGGTCACTTCCTCGTAGTTGCTGTCATAGGCGACGACGCCGGAGATCGCACCCCAGCCCTGCGTGTACTTCACGCCACCGACGACATGCGGAACGTAGCTGTCGATCGTGTCGTCCCCAGAACCATCTTCCAGCGATACCACGGCCGAGAAGCCGTTGCCGGCGTCGAAGTAGTACTGGATCAGATTGGTATCGTACGGACCGTCAACAACGATATCGTCGTCGATGACGTTGCCGGCGTAACCGATGAACGTCTGGAATGCCGTTTCATCCTTACCGACGCGCAGGCCGCCAATCTGGATCCAGGCAAAATTCAGCGACGAAGTGCTGCCGGCCTCTTCTTCATCCCAGCCATCTTTGAAGTTGAAGCGGGTCTCGGTGTAGGTCTTCAACGTGCCGAGCTCGGTTTCCTGGCCGGTCCAGGTCTTCAGCGCGAAGCGGGCCAGCTTGTGGTAGGTGTCGTTGAGGCCGTCGCCCATGCGATCCGCCACGTCCGTGTGACCGTTAACTTCACCCACGCCGATGTCGTAACGGATGTAGCCGCCGATGCGCAGGCAGGTCTCGGTGCCAGGGATGTAGAAGTAGCCGGCGCCGTAGACGTCGCAGATCTTGACGTATTCGGCCGGTTCCGGCTCGGCGACGGTCACCGCGTCGGCGGCGCGGGCGCCCGAAACTGCGATCAGGGCCGCAGCTGAGCCGAGAAGAAGGCTCTTGATGTTCATTTTCTGACCTCCAGTCAGAATCGAGAGTGGAGGTCGAGGAAAAGCAACTCATCGAGCCGTTTTCTCTTTTATTTCAAATGGATAATCCTACCCCCCGTCAGTAAGGCTCTGTCCGCCAAAAACGCTTGTTGGCGAACGCCTTGCCAGATCCGGTCTTGAAATATTGCTCGAGTTGCCGTGCGTTAGCCTCGGTTTCAACTGCGATGTAGGCCCTCAAGACGGCCGGCAAATATGCCTTGGTCGAAGTTACCTGTCCTGATTGATGCGATTCGAAACGGCGCCGGAGGTCGCTGGTCGACCCGACATAAACATCGCCGTTATGGAGCTGCAGGAAATAGACGTACCACATGGTCCCCCTACGCTACTTCGTAGCTTCGGGCGACACTCCTACGCCCAAAATGCGGTTCCGGGTGGCCTGCCACCCGAAGCCCGCAGGGCGTAGGGTGGCGGAGAGGATGGGATTCGAACCCACGAGAAGCTTTTGACCTCTACTCCCTTAGCAGGGGAGCGCCTTCGACCACTCGGCCACCTCTCCGTCGCGCCGGTGGATAAAGAAAAGCGCCGGCACAATCAACAAGCCGGCGCCATAATCGGCGAAAAATCGGCAAGCCCTTGCGTTGCCGCCGCTCCAGGTGGCGATTCTGCGGCAATTGCCCGGCCGCCGACTCGCCGGCCCGCCGCAATTCTGTCGACGCTTTGCCGGATTCGCCGGATTCAAGCGTCTCAACGAGCTCGATGGTTAACGAGAACTTTCGGAGTGAGGCCAAATCGTGTCATTTGTGCAACAACACCCGGGTATAGCGCCCGGACAGCGCCCGCGCCGATACGATCGTGGTTGAACGCCGCCGGCTCATGGGTAATGTCAGCTTCGAAGGAGCGGCGCGGTGCGCATCTTTTTCGGTAGTGGGGATGGGGCAGGGAACGCTGTCCTTCAGCAAAAAATACCCAGACCCGTTTTTTAACTTTTGACTGGAGGTCAGAAAATGAACATCAAGAGCCTTCTTCTCGGCTCAGCTGCGGCCCTCGTCGCAGTTTCCGGTGCTCGCGCCGCCGACGCGGTGACCGTCGCCGAGCCGGAACCGGCCGAATACGTCAAGATCTGCGACGTCTACGGCACCGGCTACTTCTACATCCCGGGCACCGAGACCTGCCTGCGCATCGGCGGCTACATCCGTTACGATGCCGCCGGCGGCGACCTCGGCTCGTTCGACGGTGCTCGTAGCGGCGACGTCAAGGACGGCGGCAGCCAGGGCACCTGGAAGAAGAACGCCCGCTTCACGCTGAAGACCTGGACCGGCCAGGAAACCGAGCTCGGCACGTTGAAGACCTACACCGAGACCCGCTGGAACTTCGGCAACTCGAACGCCGACACCGCACCTTTCGTCAACGCCCCCGGCAACAGCACCTCGCTGAACTTCGCCTGGATCCAGCTCGGCGGCCTGCGCGTCGGTAAGGACGAGTCGGCCTACGATACGTTCATCGGCTACGCCGGCAACGTCATCCAGGATACGCTCATCCCCTATGGCGGCTTCGACACCAACGTCGTGCAGTACTACTTCGATGCCGGCAACGGCTTCTCGGCGGTGGTCTCGCTCGAAGAAGGCGCGGGTGCCGGTACCGTTCAGGATGGCACCAACTACGGCGCTTACTACGGCGCAGGCGCGATCGACTCCTATGTTCCGCACATCGTCGGCGGCGTGAAGTGGACGCAGGGCTGGGGCGCGATCACAGGCGTCATCGCCTATGACAGCAACTACGAGGAAGTGTCCGGCAAGGTCCGCTTGGACGTGAATGTCAGCGACGCCCTGTCGCTGTTCATCATGGCCGGCTATGGCACGGACGACAATCTCAGCGACACCACCTACGTCACCTACGCTGGCGGTCGCGGCTTCTACAAGCCGTGGGGCGGCAACTGGGCTGTGTGGGGCGGCGGCTCCTACAAGTTCAGCGAGAAGGCCTCGTTCAACATCCAGGCTTCGGCTGACGATTGGAAGAACGTCGGCGTGGCGGCAAACATTGCCTACACTGCCGTTCCCGGCTTCACGATCACGGCTGAAGTGGACTACCTGCATGCAGGTCGCTTTGGCGATGCTGGTCCGGAGAACTTTGCCTGGACGCCGGCCACCAAGAAGAACAGCGTCGGCGGCATCCTCCGCTTCCAGCGCGATTTCTAAGACCAGTTATTTCTGGGATGACCAAGAAAACCCGGCGGGCAACCGCCGGGTTTTTTCGTTGGACGAGCTATCCCGGACGGGGGGTGCCGCAAACCCATGGCGACCAGTTCGACAAGCCGCTAAACTGCTGCTTGTTTTGATGCAGTTCCGGGTCGAAACCGCCGGACATCGTGGAATCGGCAGGAAGCCCGGACCTGACGGGAATCATCTCCGAAAAGATCATGCTGCGCCCAGAAGTGTGCAGCGGTTCTGGGACGACGACATGCATAAAAACAAAGATTTAAAGCGTGTCGCCTGAATCCGTTAGAATCCGTTTCAGCGCGACACGCTTTAGCGCCGCAGCCACCTTGCGTCCGCAAAGACGCGCGGCGCTATTGATTTGTCGGAATCGCTTTACCGGATGGCAGGCCCATAGGGGAACAAAACCACCGACGCTCCTTCAAGGCGTGGCCTCCTGGCGCACCGCCATGCCTTTACCGTGGCTCTGCCGAAGATCAGGTGTCGGCCAGGTCACCCAAGGCTTCGATGAGAGGGGTTATCTCGCCTTCGAAATTCTTCCAGCGCTTCACGGAGGATTTGTAGATCGGCTGACGGACCTGCCAGCGGCTAGGCGTGGTGACCGCCCCTTCCCTGTCGAAGAAGCGCAAGCAGGCATCATCCCACGGCAGCCCCAGGTAATCGATGAGCCGGCGCGACTGTGCCTCCTGATCCTCGACAAGCGTCTCATAGCGATTCTCGAAGATGCGGCCTGGGAAAACCTCGTTCCAGTGACGCATCAAGCGATCGTACTCGCGATAATAGAGGCCGAGCGCCTGCAGGTCCGTGTTGTAGCTGTGCGCCGAGCTGAAAGGCAGGACATAGCATGAGACGCAATTGTCGATGGCATCGCGGCGACAATGAACGATGCGCGCATTTGGGAACAGAAGCGTAAGCAAGCCGATCAATTCGAAATTGTGCGGCATCTTGTCGATGATGCGCTGCGCAGTCGGACCACGCTCCCGCAGATAGGAAAGGTGCTCTTCGGCTAACGTCCTGGACAAGCCCTCGGTGATCGTCGTGATCGGTTTGTTGAAATCCGAGGCCGAGGGTTGCAGACCGATTGCATTCGCCACCCGCCTCAGTTTGCTCAACTCTCCAGCCCCGTGAACCTCGGGATGACTGGCGCATATCTGTTCGGTAAGCGTGGTTCCCGAGCGTGGCATGCCCACCACGAACACAGGCGCCTCGGAAGGGTTGCCATAGCCAGACCTTGCTGAAAATAGCTCCGGCGTGAAGGTTTCAATCGTCAGGTCAATGAAACGACGGTACTGTTCGATGTCGAATTTGTAACCTTCCGCTTGCTTCGCCTTCTTGAAGTGGTCGAAGGCTTCCGCATAGCGCTTGAGGTCGTTCTCCACCTTACCGGCGGCGTAGTTGAGACTGGCCTTAGCCTCCGGCTTTAGTCCCGGACTGTTCAGCTCGCGAAGGATCGACTGGAATTCGGCGGGCTCCTCCGTGAACTTTCGGGTTTGCACAAGGTCATAGTAGGCGGCCGCCACGTCGACGCGGCGTTCGATCGCCTCCTTGAGATAGGACGCGGCCTCATCCATGCGCCCAAGGCCAGTGAGCGCGGTCGCTATTCCAATCCGCGCCTTGGGATGATCGCGGTTAATCTTCAGCGCCTTCTCGTACAGCGGCAACGCCAGATCAGGCTTGTCGAACTGCGTGTAGACGCGTCCCAAGGCACAAAGTGCCTCAACAAGATCCGGCTGCACTTCCAAGGCATACTGGATATGGTTGATCGCTGCCGAATATTCACTCAGCTTGCCGTAGGCCTCGCCGAGGCTGAGATGATAATAAGGGTTCTTAGGCTCTTCGACGATCGCACGTCCGAAATAGCGCAGCGCTGCCTCGTCGTCGTAGCCTAGGTAAACGGTACCCATGATGTAGAGAGCCACCGGATGGTTTGGCGTTCGAGCCAGCACCTGGAGGCATATATCCTGTGCTTCATTGAGCCGTTTGGCTTGCTGATGCTCATACGCCTGCATCAGCAATTGATCATCAGCCCGCGCACGCGCATCATTGGCGGCGCGCACGGGCGGTTTTGCCATTGTCGGATTTGCTTGAGACAAGCGCGGCTTCGGCGCGGGAGCAGACTTGAGGTGCTTTGCCCAGGCGGGCGGTAGACGATTGTTCATCGAACCTCGCTAGCAAAAAGCCGGGAAAGAATCCAGTCTTCGGTACGCTCCGCAAGCTTGCCCCCGCCCCGCCGCCGCGCTAGCAAGAACGCTCCTTTCACGCGAGCTTTCGCCATGCGCCAGCGTCCCTCCCTCACGCCGATCGTCGGCGCGCTCCCAACCACGGTGCCATTCGTCGGCCCGGAGGCGCAGGAGCGTGAGCGCGGCCGGCCTTTTCGCGTCCGCATCGGCGCCAACGAGAGCAGTTTCGGGCCTTCGCCGCGCGTCATCGCCCGCATGCAGGCCATCGCCCGCGACCAGTGGATGTATTGCGATCCCGATAATTACGAATTGAAGGTGGCGACCGCCGCTCACCATGGCGTGGCCGTCGAAAACGTGGTCGTCGGCGAGGGCATCGACGGCCTGCTCGGCCTGGTGGCGCGCATGTTTGTCGGGCCGGGCGATGCCGTGGTGACCTCGCTCGGCGCCTACCCCACCTTCAACTTCCATATCGCCGGCGTCGGCGGCCGCCTGGTGACGGTGCCCTACGCCAACGACAGGGAAGACCTCGACGGGCTTCTGAGCAAGGTCGCGAGCGAAAAGGCGCCGCTGGTCTACCTCTCCAATCCGGACAATCCGATGGGAAGCTGGTGGGAGGCGCCGGACGTCATCCGCTTCATCGAGGCGCTGCCGCAAACCACCATGCTGGTGCTCGACGAGGCCTATGGCGAGCTGGGACCGGCCTCGGCGCTGCCGGCCATCGATGTCTCGCGGCCCAACGTCATCCGCATGCGCACCTTCTCCAAGGCCTACGGGTTGGCCGGCATACGCTGCGGCTACGCCGTGGCCGAGGCCGAGGTGATCCGCGACTTCGAGAAGATCCGCAACCATTACGGCGTCAGCCGCATGGCGCAGATCGCCGGCCTCGAGGCGCTTGCCGATCAGGACCACCTGCGATCGGTGGTGGCGCGCGTGGCCGCTGGCCGCGAGCGCATTTCCGCCATTGCCAGGCAAAACGGCCTAAAGCCTTTGCCGTCGGCGACCAATTTCGTCACCATCGACTGCGGCCGCGACGGCGCCTTCGCGCTGAAGGTGATGCAGGGCCTGTTGTCGCGCGACGTCTTCATCCGCAAGCCGATGGTGCCGGTGCTCGATCGCTGCGTCAGGGTCAGCGTCGGGCTCGACCACGAACTCGATATCTTCGCCGAGGAATTGCCGGGCGCACTGGCGGCGGCTCGGGGGAACTGACCAACCCGCTTCCCGAGAAGCGAGTCTTCACATTCCTGCGGTTGCCAGCAGGCGCGTCGCGCGGTTCAGCGCATCGGAAAGCTCCGCGGCTTCCCTGTCTTGGAGCTTGACGATCAGGCGGGCAAGGTCGCGGTTCGTCGCCGCCTCGAGATCAACCAGCGCGGCCTCGCCCCGCGTGGTCAGTGAAAGAACGCGCAGCCCGTTCTTCGGGCCATCGCGCATTTCAGCCAACCCCTTGGCGGTGAATTTCCGAAGGACCCTCAGAAGATAGGCGGGGGCGAGATGCAGTTCGCCGGCCAGTTCGGACGCCACCGGCGCGAGATCGAGATGAAACATGCGCACCAGGAAGCCCGCCCGGCCGCCGGCTGGTCGGGCCTTGCGTCCGAGTTCGAACAGCACGCGGGCTTCGGCCAGCGTGTAAGGGCTCTGCATCAAGGTCTCATCGAGCAGCCCGATCAGGTCGGTATAGAACCGGTTGAAGCGGCGAATCTCATGGACCAGGGCTTCGTGCGGCATGCAGATCTCCTCTCAGAGACGTTGCGCGCCGATAATTCCTCTATTAGTTGACTTAGTCAATCATTTGATTGACGCGGCCACCTACCTCCTCGAAGCCCGTTGCATTCGACCCATGCTGCTCCAGATTTATGGGAAAGGTTCTGGAGCGGACGATGCAAGGTGAGCAAAGAGCCGTTCGGGCGCGCGTTTCCGGTATGGTGCAGGGCGTGAGCTATCGCGTATGGACGCGCGGCGAAGCCATGCGTCTTGGGCTGACGGGTTGGGTGCGCAACGAGCGCGACGGCTCGGTCACCGTGCTGATTGCCGGCGCCGGAGCCGCGGTCACGGCGATGATCGAACGCCTGTGGCAAGGACCGCGAGGCGCGCTGGTCTCGGAGGTCGCGGTCGAGGAAGCAACGGACGACGCGCCCGTGGACTTCAGGATCATCGTTTAGATCGACCCAGGTCCTTCCAACGACGCGTCAGGGCGGCAGCACTTGAATTAATTGAACGTTCGTTTTATTAATGCCTTGGCATTGAGGCGCACATGGCACGGACAACAGGCTCCGACGGGGAAAAGACTGAAGCTGCCGTCCGCGAGGCGGCGGTCAGCCTGATCGCACGCCTCGGCTACGAGGCGATGTCGATGCGGCAGCTGGCGGCGGAGGTCCGTGTGCAGGCAGCCGCGCTCTATCGCTATTTCCCGACCAAGGAAGACCTTCTGTTCACGCTGATGCGCGAGCATATGGAAGGCCTGATCGAGGCCTGGAGCACGGCGCGGCCGGTCGCGGCTGATCCAGTGACCCGGCTCGCCGCCTATGTCGAGAACCACATCGCTTTCCATATCGAGCGGCGTCACGCCACCCATGTCTCCAACATGGAACTGCGCAGTCTCTCGCATGAGCGGCTGACGCAGATCCTCAAGATGCGCGCGGCCTATGAGAAGGAATTGCGCATGATCCTGCGCGACGGCGCCGAGGCCGGCCGCTTCGAGATAGACGACACCGGGCTCACCGCCATGGCGCTGATCCAGATGATGACCGGCGTCATCGTCTGGTTCCGGCCCGGCGAGCGGCTGTCGGTCGCCGAAGTCACCACGACATATCTTTCGATGACAATGCGGCTCGTCGGCGCGAAGATCGACGCCTACAGCGGCGCGCGCCCATTCGAACGCGCAAAGGACGCCGTAGCACTTTGATTTCGCGCATGATCCGCTCCGAAAATCGAAGTCGATTTCGGGTCATGCGCAGGGAGGAACGCCATGTACACGAACACGCTGAACTTCGGGCTTGATGCCGATATCGAGGCGCTGCGCGACACCGTGCGGCGCTTCGCCCAGGACCGGATTGCGCCGATCGCCGCGGAGATCGATCGCTCCAACGAGTTTCCGGCGTATCTTTGGGGCGAGCTCGGCGCGCTCGGCCTGCTTGGCATCACCGCCGATCCGGATTTCGGCGGAACCGGCATGGGTTATCTCGCGCATGTCGTGGCGATGGAGGAGATTTCGCGCGCCTCGGCCTCGGTCGGCCTCTCCTACGGCGCGCACTCCAACCTTTGCGTCAACCAGATCAACCGCTGGGCTACTGCGGCGCAGAAGGAGAAATATCTCCCGGCCCTTTGCTCGGGCGAAACGGTCGGCGCGCTGGCGATGTCGGAGACCGGCGCCGGCTCGGACGTCGTGTCGCTGCGGCTTCGCGCCGAAAAGCGCAACGACCGCTATGTGCTCAACGGCTCCAAGATGTGGATCACCAACGGTCCCGATGCCGGGACGCTCGTGGTGTACGCCAAAACCGATCCGGAGCGTCATTCGCGCGGCATCACCGCCTTCATCGTGGAAAAGGAGATGGCCGGGTTTTCGGTGGCGCAGAAACTGGACAAGCTGGGCATGCGCGGCTCCAACACCGGCGAACTGGTGTTCGAGAATGTCGAGGTGCCGTTCGAGAACGTGCTGCATGAGGAAGGGCGCGGCGTCGAGGTGCTGATGTCCGGGCTCGACTATGAGCGCACAGTGCTTTCCGGCGGGCCGATCGGGCTGATGGCCGCCTGCCTCGACGTCGCCGTGCCTTATGTCCACGAGCGCAAGCAGTTCGGCCAGCCGATCGGCACGTTCCAGCTCGTGCAGGGCAAGCTTGCCGACATGTATGCGACGATGAACGCCGCGCGGGCGTATGTCTATGCCGTGGCCGCCGCCTGCGACCGCGGCGAGACCGCCCGCAAGGACGCCGCCGGCTGTGTGCTGTTCGCGGCCGAGAAGGCGACGCAGATGGCGCTCGACGCGCTGCAACTGCTCGGCGGCAATGGCTATATCAACGACTATCCCACCGGTAGGCTGCTGCGTGACGCCAAGCTCTACGAGATCGGCGCCGGCACCAGCGAGATCCGCCGCTGGCTGATCGGGCGCGAGATCATGGCGGAGCGTCGATAATGGCGCCTTGCGACTTCTTGCCATGAAAAGCTATATATGACATATTTTTAAAATGTGTCATATATTCGAGAACAGGGCATAAGCATGGCGAATAGACCGAGAAAGGCTGGGTTTGACGAAAATCCGCAGGCGCAATTCGATGCCGATGCCCGGAAAACGCCGCTGCGCATTCCGGCAAGGCGCGAGCGTGTCAAACTCGGCGAGGGCGGACGCTTCGTCATCCCCGCCGCGATGCGTGAGGAGATGGGCGTGAAACCTGGCGAGGATCTGATCCTTCATGTCGAGAATGGCGAGCTCAGAGTAAGGTCGTGGCTTCAGAATCTGAAGCGTGTCCAGGCCGAATTGTCGGCACTGAAAAAGCCGGGCGAAAGCGTCGTCGACGAATTTCTCAAGGAGCGGCGGGAGGAACAGCTTCGAAGCGACACGCGGCTGGACCGACTTCACGCCGAGGGGACCGCGGCGACAAAGAGGGCGAAATGAAACCCTACGTCATGGACAGTTCGGCGGCGCTTGCGATCCTGCTCAACGAGAAGGGCATCGATATCGCCCTGGGATTCGCACCGGAGGCGCAATGCAGCTCCGTAAATGCGGCCGAAGTCATCGCCAAGCTGATAGACCGGGGACGCAGCATGGAGGAAGCCGCAAACGACCTTGCCAGCCTCGGCATGCCGGTTACCGCCTTTGACGAAGCGATGGGCATCGCCGCCGGACAGTTGCGCGAATTGACGCGGCATCGCGGCCTGTCGCTGGGCGACCGGGCCTGCCTCGCACTGGCAATTCACGAAAATGCCATCGCCGTAACCGCCGACCGTGACTGGGGCGACCTGGATATCGGCTGCAAGATCGAAGTGATCCGGTAATGCCCGCCCTCGCCTCTCAGATCTCTCCTGCTTCCGATGCCTTCCGCGCCAATGCCGAGCGCATGCGGGCGCTGGTGGCGGACATTTCCGAGAAGGCGGCAAGCGTCGAGCGGGGCGGCTCCGACGAAGCGCGCGAGCGCCACCAAGGGCGAGGCAAGCTGTTGCCACGCGAAAGGTTGGCGCAATTGCTCGACACCGGCTCGCCGTTCCTCGAGGTCGGCCAGTTCGCGGCATGGTCGATGTATGGCGAGGACATTCCCGCGGCCGGCATCATCACCGGCATCGGTCGCGTCGAGGGCGCGGAGGTTATGGTCGTCGTCAACGACGCCACGGTGAAGGGCGGCACCTATTATCCGCTGACTGTGAAAAAGCATCTGCGCGCGCAGGAGATCGCGCTGCAGAACAACCTTCCTTGCGTCTACCTGGTCGACAGCGGCGGCGCCAATCTGCCCAACCAGGACGAGGTGTTTCCTGACCGCGAGCATTTCGGCCGCATCTTCTACAACCAGGCCAACATGTCGGCGGCCGGCATCCCGCAGATCGCCTGCGTCATGGGTTCCTGCACGGCGGGAGGCGCCTATGTGCCGGCGATGTCGGACGAGACGATCATGGTGCGCAACCAGGCGACCATCTTCCTTGGCGGCCCGCCGCTGGTGAAAGCCGCCACCGGCGAGGATGTCAGCGCCGAGGAGCTCGGTGGCGCCGATGTCCACACCAGGCTTTCCGGCGTCGCCGACCACTACGCCATGGATGACGAGCACGCCCTGGCCATTTGCCGGCGTATCGTCAAGAACTTGAATCGGAACAAGGCGGTAAGCCTCAATCTGCAGAAATCTGCACCGCCGCTTCACGATCCGAACGAGCTCTACGGCGTCGTGCCGACGGATTTGCGCCAGCCCTATGACGTGCGCGAGGTGATCGCCCGCCTCGTCGACGGTTCGGAGTTCGACGAGTTCAAGCAGAATTACGGTACGACCTTGGTCACCGGCTTTGCCCATCTGCACGGCATGCCGGTCGGCATCATCGGCAACAATGGCGTCTTGTTCTCCGAAAGCGCGCTGAAGGGCGCGCATTTCATCGAGCTCTGCTGCCAGCGCGGCATTCCGCTGATCTTCCTGCAGAACATCACCGGCTTCATGGTCGGGCGAAAATACGAGGCCGGCGGCATCGCCAAGGACGGCGCCAAGCTGGTGATGGCGGTCGCCACGGCACGCGTGCCGAAGCTCACAGTCATCATCGGCGGCTCGTTCGGCGCCGGCAATTACGGCATGTGCGGCCGCGCCTATTCGCCCCGCTTCCTGTGGATGTGGCCGAACGCGCGCATCTCAGTGATGGGCGGCGAGCAGGCGGCGACCGTGCTCGCCATGGTCAAGCGCGAAGGCATCGAGCGCAAGGGCGGTGCGTGGAGCGCCGACGAGGAAGCGAAATTCAGGAAACCCATCCTGATGAAATACGAGCATGAGGGCCATCCGCTCTATTCCTCGGCAAGGCTATGGGACGACGGCATCATCGATCCGGCCAGGACGCGCGAGGTGCTGGCGCTCAGCCTCTCGGCGGCGCTCAATGCCGGCATCGAGGAAACGAAATTCGGCGTGTTCAGGATGTGACGATGAGCGGCGTCAGTGACAGGATCCGCATTCATACCGGCGACATAACCAAGCTCGCGGTCGACGCCATCGTCAATGCCGCCAATTCCTCGCTGCTCGGTGGCGGCGGCGTCGACGGCGCCATCCATCGTGCGGCCGGCCCGGAACTGGTTGCCGAATGCCGCACGCTTAACGGCTGCAAGACCGGCGACGCCAAGCTGACCAAAGGCTACCGGCTGCCGGCGCGCTATGTCATCCACACGGTCGGGCCGGTCTGGCAGGGCGGCGGCAAGGGCGAAGCCGAGCTGCTTGCCTCCTGCTACCGGCGCTCGCTCGAAATCGCCCGCGCGCATGATTGCCGCACGATCGCCTTCCCGGCGATCTCGACCGGCATCTACCGCTTTCCGAAAGACGAAGCGACCGGGATCGCCGTCGCTGTCGTAAGCGACTTCCTGCGGCAAAATACAGTGCCGGAGGTTATTACCTTCTGCTGTTTCGACGACCAGACGGCCGAGTTCTACCGGCAAGCCGTTGCTGGCATCGGGGGAGGCTGAACTTATGGGCCAAAATCTTGTTCAAGAGACAACCTCGCTCCCGTTAGAGCACTCCCTTGGTAAGGGGGAGGTCCATCACGTTGGAAGAACGCTTGCCCGGAGAAGCTGGCAGGACAGAGGGGGGCGCGAAGGATCGCCGGCGCACGAGGCAAGTTCCGGTTGCGGAGGCTCCATGTTCGGCAAGATCCTGATCGCCAATCGCGGCGAGATCGCCTGCCGCGTCATCCGCACCGCCCGCAAGCTCGGCGTGCGCACGGTGGCCGTCTATTCGGATGCCGATGCCCGCGCCCTGCATGTCGAGATGGCCGACGAGGCGGTGCATATCGGCCCCTCTCCGGTCGGGGAAAGCTATCTGCGCGGCGACAGGATCGTTGCCGCGGCACTCGCAACCGGCGCCGAGGCAATCCATCCCGGCTACGGCTTCCTGTCGGAGAACCCCGACTTCGTCGACCTGGTGACGGCGGCAGGCCTCGTCTTTATCGGCCCATCCGCCGCCTCGATCCGCGCCATGGGATTGAAGGACGCCGCCAAGCGGCTGATGGAAAACGCCGGCGTGCCTGTGGTGCCGGGCTATCACGGCGAGGCGCAGGAGATCGTGCTGCTCGCGTCCAAGGCGCGCGAGATCGGCTATCCGGTGCTGATCAAGGCGCGGGCCGGCGGCGGCGGCAAGGGCATGCGGCGCGTCGACCACCCCGACGATTTCTCGGAAGCGCTGTCAGGGGCACGGCGCGAAGCGAAAGCCGCGTTCGGCGACGACCGCGTGCTGGTGGAAAAATATGTCGACAAGCCGCGGCATATCGAAGTCCAGGTGTTCGGCGACAATTTCGGCAATGCGGTGCATCTCTACGAACGCGATTGCTCGGCGCAGCGCCGCCACCAGAAGGTGATCGAGGAGGCCCCTGCCCCCGGCATGACGCCCGCGCTGCGCAAGGCGATGACGGACGCCGCGGTGACGGCCGCCAAGGCGATCAACTATTGCGGCGCCGGCACGATCGAATTCATCGTCGACGCCTCCCAGGGGCTCAAGGCCGACCGCTTCTGGTTCATGGAAATGAACACGCGGCTGCAGGTCGAGCACCCGGTCACTGAGATGGTCACCGGCGTCGACCTCGTCGAATGGCAGCTTCACGTGGCGTCCGGCGAAAAGCTGCCGAAGACGCAAGATGAAATCACTCTGTCAGGCCACGCCTTCGAGGCGCGCCTCTATGCCGAGGACGCCGCGAAAGGGTTTTTGCCAGCGACCGGCACGCTGCATCATCTCAAATTCGCCGGCGCGGCGCCGGACGACGCTGCTATGCGCATCGAGGCCGGCGTGCGTGCCGGCGATGCGATCTCGCCCTTCTATGATCCGATGATCGCCAAGCTGGTGGTGCACGGCAAGGACCGTGCTGCCGCGCTCGGCGCGCTGCGCGAGACGCTGGCGCGGACGGAAGTGGCCGGCTCGACCGTCAACACCGCCTTCCTGGCGGCGCTCGCGACCGACGCCGATTTCGCGGCAGGCAATGTCGATACCGGGCTGATCGGCAGGCATCAGGAGGCGCTCACAGCCATTCCCGCACCGAGCGATGAGATAATCGCCGCGGCGGCACTGGCCGCGACGGATGCCGGCGCGCCCGGTCCGGCCGCCGATCCGTGGTCCGCGCTTTCAGGGTATGCGCATTTCCACACACTGTCGCGCCGCATCCGGCTGCGCCATGGCGAGGAGAACATCCTGGCGCGGGTTTCGGCGCGGCCGGACGGCCGCTTCCAGGTGGCGCTGGAGGCGCCGCATGACGCGGTGAACACGCACGACCTGAGGACCATGCCGCACACGGCACGCTGGCCCGGTCACGTCACCGTCTTCGAAGGCGCGGTGGGCTACACGTTCACGGTGCCTGATCCGCTGGCCAGGGCGGACGAGGCAGGAGCCGCCTCGGGCAGCCTGCGCGCCCCGATGCCGGGGCTGGTCAAGCTGGTGCGCGCCGCGGCGGGCGATGCCGTGATCAAGGGCCAGCCGCTTTTGATCCTCGAGGCGATGAAGATGGAGCACATGATCGCCGCCCCGCATGACGGGGTGATCGCCGAGATCGCGACAGAAGGCGCGCAGGTCAGCGATGGCACGGTGCTGGTGCGCTTTGTCGAGGACGGGCAGGTCTGAAAGAAAAATGGCCGGGACGAGCCCGGCCATTTCCTCGATTTCAGGACCGATTACTGCTGGATCGGCGCGTATTTGCCGTCATGCCACTGGTTGATGTCGTAGCTGGCGTTCTTCAGGTCGCCCTTCTCGTCGAAGGTGACGTCGCCGACCACGGTGCTGAACGGCTTGCCGTTCTTCAGCGCCTCGGCAACCTTGGCCGGATCATCCGTGCCGGCGCGCTTGACGCCTTCGGCGACCGCCTGGATCACGGCATAGGAAAACAGCGTGAAGCCTTCCGGCGTGAAGCCGCCGGCCTTGATCTTGGCGACCGCATCCTTCGCTTCGGGCTTCG
This sequence comes from Mesorhizobium sp. WSM4832, assembly GCF_055811115.1. Classification (NCBI taxonomy): domain Bacteria; kingdom Pseudomonadati; phylum Pseudomonadota; class Alphaproteobacteria; order Hyphomicrobiales; family Phyllobacteriaceae; genus Mesorhizobium; species Mesorhizobium sp. WSM4832. Next base: position 27,889 of record NZ_JBVVQH010000007.1, read on the forward strand.
ACTGCGGATCCGACGGGAAGACGAACAAGGTGCCTTCACCGGCCGGGCCGGCGACCTGCCAGAATTCCGGCGAGGCGATCGAGTCCGGCATGATCAGCTGGAACTTGACGTTCTGCTCAGCCGCCTGGCGCAGGATCAAGCCGGCCTCCGGATGGTAGCCGCCGAAATAGACGACGTCGGCCTTCAGTTCCTTCAGCTTGGTGACGAGGGCCGAATAGTCCTTCTCGCCGGCATTGATGCCTTCATAGTCGACCTCCTTGAGGCCGCCGGCATTCATGGTCGCCTTCACGGCATCGGCAACGCCCTGGCCGTAGGCGCTCTTGTCGTGCAGAACGACGACGTTCTTGCCGGCGTATTTCTTGGCGATCCACGGGCCGATGAAAGCGCCCTGCGCGTCGTCACGCGTGTAGAGACGCATGATGGTCGGCCAGCCGGATTTGGCGGCGGCGTCGGTCAGCACCGGGTTGGACGAGGCCGGGCTCATCATCAGCGTGCCGGCCTCGGCATAGACGGCCGAGGCCGGAATGCTCGAGCCCGAGCAGGCATGGCCGTCGACGAACTTGACGCCGTTGGCGACGATGCGGTTGGCCACCGAGACAGCCTGCTTCGGGTCGCACTGGTCGTCCTCGATGTCGAGCTTGACCTGGGAGCCGTTGACACCGCCGGCCGCGTTGATGGCGTCGGCGGCGGCCTGCGCGCCCTGCTTGAACTGGTCACCGATGGTGGCGAGCTGGCCGGTCATCGGGCCGACCACCGAAATGGTGATGTCGTCGGCGAAGGCAACCGGGGCACTCAACATCAGGCCAAGTGCGGCCGCGCTCAAAATACCCAATTTTTTCATGACTATAAGAACTCCTCCACTTGCGCGCGGCGACCTGGCCGCGCTTCTTCCACAGAGCCGGGACAATTTCACCCTTCGCTGAAACTGTCGAGAGGACAATGCGGAAGGTTTTGGTTCATTCCGGTGAGGATTTCTTGGGCCACACGCCGCGTGATTACCGTGCGTAATGCAAAAAGCCGCGCCGACCTTGTTTCGGTCAGTCGCGGCTTTTGCAGTCGAGTTTCCTAGACGCCCCCGCGCCTAAAACCCGCTCGCTTCCCTGTTTTTGTAGCGCGACTTTGACCCGTTGGCCTGCCGCGTTCTTGGTTTTTTGAGCCGGCCGTCTTTTCGCGGCCTTGTCCTAATGGACGTCTGAGCGTTGCACGCTCAAGATCAGTGCATCGTCATCCATTCGCGGGCTTCGCGCAGCGCCGTGGCGATCTCAACTTTCGACATGGTGGCCGACAGTTCCGAGCGCAGTTCGGCGGCGCGGGCCGAGCCCTTGATGGCGGCGATGTTGAACCATTTGTGGGCGGCAACGACGTCGGTCTCGCAATCGCGGCCGGTCGCATACATCATGCCCAGTTCGAAAAGAATGTCGGCCTGGGCAGTTGCCCCCATGGCGCCGAAGCCGTCTTCAAGCATTTCAAAACGTGCCATTTCAATCCCCTGTCTGGCTCCCGAGAGCTGCCTCCTTTTCCCTTGGTGTCCCTTGGGGTGGGCCGCTCTTTCGATGCTTTCGAGGATGACGGCTGGCCTTGAATCCGTCGTTAAATGGCGTGCTTAATTTGAGGAAAACAAAGCTAAAACAAGAGGTAAACGCCAAAATTCGTTAAGCATGGGAATCCAGCGTTTGCGCCATTTTGCATCAAATTCGATGAAAATTGCCGAGACCGGAATCAAGACTTCGCTAACCACGGAAACCGAAGCATTTTTCGAACTTCGTTCATTCCGGACAATGGCGAGCGCGAAAATCCATGCGACCTTCCGTGGCGGCACCGCTTTTGTTTTGGCGGGAGCTGGATTAGCTTTACCTTTGCGTAAGGGGCAGGAAGGCGGACCGGAGCCCGCCGCAACCCCATAGGGAGGTGGACAAGATGTTTCGAAAGATGAGCTTGGCCCTGGCGGCCACCTTGATCATGGCGGGCGCTGCATGGGCCGACCCGATCGAAGGCAATTGGAAGACCCAGGCCGGCGACACCGCGGCGATCGGCGGCAGCGATTCTTTCTCGATCACGCTCAAGAGCGGCAAATATGCCGGCAAGACTATCGGCTCACTGAAAGCGGCCGGCGACAACAAGTACGCCGGCAGCATCACCGACCCGGCAAATGACAAGACCTATTCCGGCAAGGCGACGCTGTCGGGCACCTCGCTCAAGATGAGCGGCTGCGTGCTCGGCGGCCTGATCTGCAAAAGCCAGACCTGGCACAAGCTCTGATCGCAATTCCAGACTATCCGAAACGGGGCCCGAGCGGCCCCGTTTTCGTTTGCAGCGGCAGCGCTCCGCCGGGCCATCGGCGTGTGTTGAAGACCTCGTCAATCAATTTGAACCGCAGATGAATACCGGTCTCAGAACCGGTTCAGAGGCATTCCGGCATTTTCTCCCGCATTGAAGGAGAGAGAAATGCTTGCCCGTCGCTTCACCATCGTCTGCCTGCTGATGTGCCTGTTCGGCATGCTCTTCGCCATCCTGGTGGCGGAGGCCGGCCACCCCGCCCGCTCGTGGGAACGGCCGGCGCCTGTGTTCTCGGCTTCATGAACCAATTCAAGCGCTGAAACGACCAAACTGAAAATCGACCAAGCTGGAAACGGGGCACCACCAAAATGAATCGCATCGCCGACAACGCAACCAAGATCCTCCGGCTGCTGCCGCGGGCGATGCTCATCCTGATGCTGCTCGCCGTCCCCGTGCTGGCCGTGCCGATGATGCGCGCCGACACTGGCAACAGGATCGAGGCGCCGCCGCACAGGAACACCAGCCTAGGCTTCGTGTTGCTGATCAGCCTGCAGCGCGGATAACACGGCGCCAGAAAAACGACGACTCGCGCCTCTTCGAGCCCGTCTCCCCCTCCCAAGCGCTCTCCTGAGTCTCTATATTGAGACATGGAAAAGCGAATCTACCCCCAAGCCATCGAATCGGTCGTCATGCCGGAGCCTTTCGGCAAGCAGAGCTTTAACGACGCCAAAAGGGCCGTCGCGGCGCTGCAGACGCTCTACGACCGCAATACCAAATTCCTGCGCGATTCCTTCGCAGCACTTGCCGCCGGCGGCGACGAGAGCAAGCGCTACCGGGCCTTCTATCCGCAGATCGGCGTCACCACGACCTCGTTCAGCCAGGTCGACTCGCGCCAGGCCTATGGCCATATGCCGACGCCTGGGAATTTCGCCACCACCATCACCCAGCCGCAACTGTTCGAGAACTATCTCATCGAGCAGCTTCGCCTCATCATGCGCAATCACGGGGTGACAGTCACGGTGTCGGAATCGACGACGCCGATCCCGCTGCATTTCGCCTTCCTGGAAGGCACCTATGTCGACGGCGCGGCCGCCGAGCGCATCAAGCGGCCGATCCGGGACCTGTTCGATGTGCCGGATCTGGACGGCACCGACGACCAGATCGCCAACGGAACTTTCGAGGTGGCCTTTGGCGAGCCGCGGCCGCTGGCGCCGTTCACCGCGCAGCGCATCGATTATTCGCTGCACCGCATGACGCATTACACGGCGACCAGCCCGCATCACTTCCAGAACTTCGTGCTGTTCACCAACTACCAGTTCTACATCGACGAATTCGTCGCCCGCGCCCGCGAATTGATGGCCAGTGGCGACAGCGGCTATACCGAGTTCGTCGAACCGGGCAATGTCGTGACCGGGAACGGGGCGACGGTTTCCGAAGGCACGCCGCCGCAGCGCTTGCCGCAAATGCCGGCCTATCATTTGAAGAAGCGCGGTCATGGCGGCATCACCATGGTCAATATCGGTGTCGGCCCTTCAAATGCCAAGACGATCACCGACCATATCGCGGTGCTGAGGCCGCACGCCTGGGTGATGCTCGGCCACTGCGCAGGCCTGCGCAACACGCAGGCGCTGGGCGACTATGTGCTGGCGCATGCCTATGTGCGCGAGGACCATGTGCTGGACGACGACCTGCCGGTCTGGGTGCCGATCCCGCCGCTGGCCGAAATCCAGGTGGCGCTGCAGGAAGCAGTCGCCGAAGTCACCGGCCTTTCCGGCTACGACCTGAAGCGCATCATGCGCACCGGCACCGTCGCCACCATCGACAACCGCAACTGGGAACTGCGCGACCAGCGCGGACCAGTGCAGCGGCTGTCGCAGTCGCGCGCCATCGCGCTCGACATGGAATCGGCCACCATCGCCGCCAACGGCTTTCGCTTCCGCGTGCCTTACGGGACGCTGCTTTGCGTCTCCGACAAGCCGCTGCATGGCGAACTGAAGCTGCCCGGCATGGCGACCGAGTTCTATAAGCGGCAGGTGGCGCAGCACCTCACCATCGGCATCAAGGCGATGGAGAAGCTCGCCGAAATGCCGATGGAGCGGCTGCATTCGCGCAAGCTCAGAAGCTTTTCCGAAACGGCATTCCAATAGCGCTTTGGTTTGACGCAATTCCGGACGGAAAACCGTTTAAACTTTTCCTGGAGTTGCTCTCAGGCGCCGGCAAGCGACCGGCGAGGCAATCCGTCGTCTTGCTTGGCCGCAATTTGGCCGATAAGCGATCCGAACGGATAGCCTGGAGCAACTTCAGGAAAAGCGCGAAGCGGTTTTCCGTCCGAAATTGCGTCAGAACAAGGAGACAGGGCATTTCGCCGTCTCCGTGAAACGGGGAAATGTCGGGCGGTCGGAGCAGATGACAACGGGCGGCGCGCGCTTGGGCATGATGGCTCAGCTGACATTCATGGCGATGATGGCATGCTCGGCCGTGCTGCTGGCCGGGTTCTTCGGCGCGCTGCATCCGGCTTTCGATTCCTTCTCGCATTTCCGCATGCATGTGAGCGTGCTGACGGCCTTGCTCGCGCTGTCACTGCTGCTTGCCGCCTTCTACCGGCTGCAGGCGGTCGCGGCATTGGTCTTCGCCATTGGCTGCTTCGCCACGACGATAAACGCGCTGCCCGGATTGTCGCCGCAACAGGCCGTCGCAAAGCCGGCCGACCGGATCGTCTACAGCCTGCTGCAGATGAATTTGCGCTTCAACAACCCGACGCCGAAGAAGGTGCTGTCGCTGATCGGCCGGACCAATCCGGACGTCATCACGCTCGACGAAGTGTCCAGGATGTGGGCGAAAGAGCTCGGCTATATTGCCAGCGCCTACCCCTATCGCATCCTTTGCGACTATCCCAACGGCATATTCGGCGTCGCGCTGCTGTCGCGCCGGCCCTTCGCGGCTGGTACCGCGCCGCGTTGCGAGCCGCGCGGGGCGATGGCGACCGCCACGATCGATTTCGGCGGCATTCCGGTCGACGTCGCCGCAATCCATCTGAGTTGGCCATGGCCGAACGAGCAACATTGGCAGATCGGCGAGTTGGCCGAATCCCTGGCCGGGCTCGGCGAGACCGCGATCATGGCCGGCGACTGCAATGCCGTGCCGTGGAGCGCGGCGGTGCGGCGGGTGGCGCGGCTCAGCGGTATGACGCTCTTGCCGTCGGTCGGCCCGACCTGGATCCACCGCACGCTGCCCGACTTCCTGCGCCGCTATGCAGGCCTGCCGATCGACCAGGTGTTCAGCAAGGGCGGGGTGACGATCCTGGGGGCGGCCCGGCTGGAGGATACCGGCTCCGACCATCTGCCGTTGCTGGTGGAATTCACGCTGCGGTCCGACGTGCTGCCCGAGGACGCGCACAGATCCGCGCTGGCGGCGAACGATGCCCCGGACAGACCGCGAAGCTGAATAGGACGAATGGGCCCCAGCCTTCAGGGCTTCCCTATCAACGCATTGACCAATTGCTCGACATGGCCGCCGTCGCGGTGCTCGCGCGCGTCGAAGGCGTTCTGCCTGGCCTCGTAGTCGGCATAGATCGTGTCGATGCGGCGCCTGGCCTCCCAGCGAAGGCCGGTGCAGAACCAATTGTCCTGCCGCTCGAGCCCGGCAAGCGCCGCGTCGGTCGCTCGCATCATCTGCTTGGCGATGCGGCCATGGGTGTGCTCATGTTGGCGCACGCCTGCCAGGAAACGATCCCAGCGCTTGCGCAGGGCCGGGCCGGACGGCGACGTGCGGCGCGGAAAGGTGTAGGTCAGGTCGATCGTGCCGTCGGCCTGGCGCAGCCGGCAGATGCCGTTGTCGCGCGTCACATCGAGTTTCCAATGCACGGCGTAGCCCGTCTCGGCGATGGCGCGCGTGGCATGGCCGTGCCTTGGCCCCAGGCCGTCCATCGCCTCGATCAGTTCCGCGCCGGTCTTGCCGGCGACGTCGTAGCTGCGCACATGCACGGTCAGCTTGGTGCCGGCGGCAGCGGCCCCGCAAAAGAGCACGCCTGCAGCAGCTAACATCGCCAGGCTGATCCGCCGCATATCCGCCTCCTTGTCCGGAGGCGGAGCAGACCATAATCGGCGCGAGGCTTCAACGGCCTTGGCGGCTCACATGCCCTGGTAGACCGGGCCTTCGCCGGCTTTGTTGGGACGGCGGTCGAGACGGCCCGGCCGGAGCGGCTCACATGCCCTGGTAGACCGGACCTTCGCCGCCTTGTGGCGGCACCCAGTCGATGTTCTGGTTCGGATCCTTGATGTCGCAGGTCTTGCAGTGGACGCAGTTCTGCGCGTTGATGACGAAGCGCACGTCCTTGGCCGACGGATCGGCGGCGGCGTTGCCGTCCTTGTCCACCCACTCATAGACGCCGGCCGGGCAGTAGCGGGTCGAGGGACCGGCGAAGACATCGTGCTCGGAACGCTGCTGCAGCGCCATGTCGCCGACGATCAGATGCACCGGCTCGTTTTCCTCGTGGTTGGTGTTGGAGAGGAACACCGAGGAGAGCCGGTCGAAGGTCAGCACGCCATCCGGCTTCGGATAGGCGATCTTCTCGTGCTTCGCCGCCGGCTCGAGCGTCGCATAGTCCGCCTTGCCGTGCTTCATGGTGCCGAAGGGCGAGAAGCCGAACAACGTGTTCAGCCACATGTCGAGCCCGCCGATGCCGACGCCGACAATGGTGCCGAAGCGCGACCAGAGCGGCTTGACGTTGCGGACCTTCTTCAGGTCCTTGCCGATGTCGGTGCCGCGCCAGGCCTCCTCGTAGGAAGTAAGCTCGTCATTGGCGCGGCCGCCGGCGATCGCCTCGGCCACATGCTCGGCCGCCAGCATGCCGGAGAGCACCGCATTGTGCGAACCCTTGATGCGCGGCACGTTGACGAAGCCGGCAGCACAACCCATCAGCACGCCGCCGGGGAAAGACAGCTTCGGCACGGACTGCCAGCCGCCCTCGGTGATGGCGCGCGCGCCATAGCCGATGCGCTTGGCGCCCTCGAAGGTGCCGGCGATCGCCGGATGCGTCTTGAAGCGCTGGAATTCCTCGAAGGGCGCGAGATAGGGGTTCTTGTAGTTCAGGTGGACGACGAAGCCGACCGCCACCTGGTTGTCCTCGAGATGGTAGAGGAAGGAGCCGCCGCCGGTCTTCATGTCGAGCGGCCAGCCGAAGGAATGCTGCACGAGACCAGGCTTGTGGTTCTCGGGCTTGACCTGCCACAGTTCCTTGAGGCCGATGCCAAACTTGCCCGGCTCGCGGCCGTCGGCAAGCCGGTACTTCGCGATGAGCTGCTTGGCCAACGAGCCGCGCGCGCCCTCGCCGATCAGCACATATTTGCCCATCAGCGCCATGCCGGGCGCGTAAGCCGGGCCGTGCGTGCCGTCCTTCTCGACGCCCATGTCGCCGGTGATGACGCCGGTGACGGCGCCGGCGTCGTTGTAGACGAGGCTTGCCGCGGCAAAGCCCGGATAGATCTCGACGCCCAGCGCCTCGGCCTTGGCCGCCAGCCAGCGGCAGACATTGCCGAGCGAGACGATGTAGTTGCCGTGATTGTTCATCAGCGGCGGCATCAGGAAGTTGGGCAGGCGGAAGGAGCCGGCAGGCCCGAGCACCAGGAAGTGATCGTCGGTGACAGCCGTCTTGAACGGATGGCCCTCTTCCTCGCGCCAGCCCGGCAAAAGGCGATCGATACCGATCGGATCGACGACGGCGCCGGACAGAATGTGGGCGCCAACCTCACCGCCCTTCTCCAGGACGACGACGGAAAGGTCGGGGTTGAGCTGCTTCAGACGGATCGCGGCGGCAAGGCCGGCGGGGCCTGCGCCGACGATCACCACGTCGAATTCCATGCTCTCGCGTTCGATTTCGCTCATCGGCCCCTCACTGGCTCGCCACGTTCTCGCATTCTGCTGGCTCACGCGCTGCATAGCGCATCAATTCGCGACGCGAAACCGGCGCTGACGTGACAACGCCGATTTCGACAAAAAGTCGCGGTTTTCACGCGAAAACGGGCCATGGCTCGACCTGAGCCAAAGCATAGGCCAGCGCCAATCGGTTGGCAGGCCAGGCGTTGCCCGCATGTTTTTAATTGTTCGACGGCTTGGTTATCGGCAATACTTGGCCGCATGCGCAATCCAGAGCCGCCCGGCTTTCCATTGAAGCGCTTGCTCTTCACGCCCGGCTTGGCCTGGCGCACGGTTCTTCCGCTCCTCTTTTTGGCCGCGCCGGCGCAAGCCGATCCGGTGAAAGTCTGGGTGACCGGCGCCTATTCCTTCTCCGACGAGCTGGGCGGCTTCCGCATCACCAGCGCTTCCGGCATCGGCACCAAGGAAGACCCGCTGATCATCAAGGAGGAGCTGAACACGGCGACGCCGGTGACGCTGACCATCCGCGCGACCAAGCCGATCGAACCCTTCGGCAAGGCCGGCCAGGTCGCCAACGGCGTGATGTATATGCGCATCGACGTGCTCAACAATAGCGCCCTGCCCTGGGTGGAGTTCCAGTTCGAGCTGCAGGAAATCCTCGACCAGCCGAGCGTGTTCGGCGATGGCTTTTCCTTCGACCAGCGCAACAAGACGCCCGACAACATCTGGTCGAGCAACTTCGCCGATTTCGAGCGTAAGTTCGAACCTTACGACCAGCTGCTGTTCAGGAACGGCAAGGTCGATCCGCTGAAGACGGCGACCTTCGATTTCCTGATCACCGATTACACGCCGCGCTGGACGTTTTACATCGTGCAGGATCCGCGCATCCCCACCGGGTGAAGTAGGCCCACATTCAGGCGATGCCGGCCTGCAAACGGCGACTTCCTGCGCTTCCGGCCTTCGCCGGCCGAAGCACTCATGAATGGCATGGCAGCTGAACTAAGGCTACGGCCGGCGTAGGCCGGTGCTCACATACGTTAAGTACGCCCCGCTCCGGCTTTGCCGGCCGAAGCCCTCACGAGTGTCTGCGCTCTATGAAGGCTACGGCCGGCGCAGGCCGGTTCTCGGAAGTCATCGTTTTCGGCACGGCCTCCCCAGAATCTCAAGATACCTCGGGCAGACCTGACAACTTGCAAATCGGCGCCGCGCGGACGATGGTGGCGCCATGACTGCCGCCTCCCCCAGCACACCCGCCGAGATCGCCGAACTGCTCGCCTTCTATGCCAGCGCCGGTGTCGACGATGCGCTTGAAGACGCGCCGATCAACCGGTTTGCCGAACCGACGGCAAGGTCCGCCGAGCGCAGGCCTGCCGAGCGGACGCCAGCCGCGCCGCATCGCGAGCCCAGACCCGAGAGCAGCCCGGCGCCTGAACGGGCTCCGGAGCGATCCAAGGCGCCAGAGCCACCGCCATCGAGGCTCGACGCGAGCAATATTCCGGACGCGCCCGCGCGGATGCCGGCGGCCGCGGCCGTTCCCGACGAGGCACAGGCGCTGCTTGCGCGGCAACTGGCGGCAAGTGCCGCGACGCTCGACGAACTGCGCCAGCACATGGCCGCCTTCGACGGCTGCAATCTCAAATTCACCGCCAAGAACCTCGTCTTCGCCGACGGCAACCCCAATGCCGACCTGATGCTGGTCGGCGAAGCCCCGGGCCGCGACGAGGACCTTGAAGGCCTGCCTTTCGTCGGCCGCTCCGGCCGGCTGCTCGACCGCATGCTTGGCGCGATCGGCCTCGACCGCAGCTCGGCCTATATCGCCAACGTCATTCCGTGGCGGCCGCCGGGCAACCGCACGCCGACGCCGCACGAGACCGAGATCTGTCGGCCCTTCATCGAAAGGCAGATCGAACTGGTCAATCCAAAAGTGCTGGTCAATCTCGGCGGACCGTCGGCGAAGACGCTGCTCAACACGACCGAGGGAATCCTCAGGCTGCGTGGCAATTGGCGGGTGCACACGACGGCTTCGGGCATTGCCATTCCGGCGATGCCGACGTTGCATCCGGCTTATCTCTTGCGGACGCCTGCGCACAAGAAGCTGGCCTGGCGGGATTTCCTCGAGGTGAAGGCTAAGCTGAAGGGGTTGGCATGAGCGGCCTTCCCCTTCCCCCTTGTGGGGGAAGGTGGATCGGCGCGCAGCGCCGAGACGGATGAGGGGTGTTCCATCGGAGTGAGGGGTTGGCGTTTCCTGGAACACCCCCCATCCGTCGCCTTCGGCGACAGGGGAGAAGGAGGAGCTATAACCTCCCAGGTAATTGAATTCGTGCCCTCCCGGCCCTAGTCATTCCTCCATGATCACATCGCAAACCTCCGCTGGCAGCCTGATCCGCGAATGGCGCACGCGGCGGCGAATGAGCCAGCTCGACCTCGCCATGGAGGCCGATATCTCGCAGCGGCATCTCTCCTTCGTCGAAAGCGGCCGCGCCCAGCCGTCGCGCGACATGGTGCTGCATCTGGCCGAGCAGCTGTCGATCCCGTTGCGCCAGCGCAACCAGCTCTTGCTCGCTGCGGGCTTCGCGCCGAGCTTCAGCGAGAAGCCGCTGAGCGACAAAACGCTGGCGCCGGCGATGGCCGCCGTCGAGACCGTGCTCAAGGGCCACGAGCCGTTCCCGGCGCTTGCGGTGGACCGGCACTGGAACCTCGTTTCGGCCAATGCGGCGATAGCCCCGTTCCTTGCGGATATTTCCGAGCCGTCCCTGCTCGCGCAGCCGGTCAATGTGCTGAGGCTCAGTCTCCATCCGGGCGGAGTGGCGCCGCGCATCGTCAACCTGGCAGAGTGGCGGGCACATCTTCTCGAACGGCTGAAGCATCAGAACGACGCCACCGGCGATCCGGTGCTGATCGAGCTGGAGCGCGAGTTGCGCACCTATCCGTCCGGCCTGAAGAGCAGCCGGCCGGCGCCGGTCGAACCGAGCGGTATCGTTCATCCGCTCAGGCTTGCGCATGGCGATACCGTGCTTTCCTTCATCAGCACGATTACGGTGTTCGGCACGCCGCTCGATGTCACCCTGTCGGAACTGGCGATCGAATCGTTTTTCCCGGCGGATGAGCAGACCCGGGCGGTGCTGGTGCGGCTCGCGAAGGAACGGGGCGCGACAAAGTCTTAGCTAGATGCAGCTTTCAAAAGTCCGGCGGGACAGCGCCCCCCTCTGGCCTGCCGGCCATCTCCCCCTCAAGGGGGGAGATTAGCGGTTTCGCCGCCTTCGCCAATCTCCAACATTGCAGGATGGGCGGAACGCTGAAGCTTCCAATCTCCCCCCTTGAGGGGGAGATGGCCGGCAGGCCAGAGGGGGGTGTGACGGAACTCGGCCTTTGAGGCTTTCTTTAAAACACTTCACCCCTGCGGCGGCGCGGCTGTCCTGGTGCGCGTGCGCTCCAGGCCGAGCTGCCGCTCGCGCCAGATGATGAAGATGCCGGCGGCGACCACGATCACGCCTCCGATCAGCGTGTTGAGCGAGGTCACGTCGCCGAACACGAAATAGCCGACGACGACGCCGAGGATCATCGAGGTGTATTCGAAGGGCGCAACGACCGAGGCTTCGGCGTGGCGGTAGGCGGCCGTCATCAGGATCTGGCCGAGCCCGCCGCCGAAACCAGCGACGACAAGCAGCGCGGCTTGCATCGGCGTCAGCGCCTGCCAGCCGAAGGGCAGCGTGAAAAGCGACAGCACTGAAGCCGTCGAGGAGAACCACAGCACGATGGTCGCCGTCTTCTCCGTCTGGACGAGATTGCGCACCAGAAGCATGGCGACGGCCGAAATCGCCGCGGCGATCAGCGCGGCCATGACGCCGAGCGCCTCCTGGTCGTCGAGGCCTTGATCGGAATTGAGCAGCGTCAGTTCCGGCCAGGAGATGATCAGCACGCCGGCAAGGCCGACCGCAACCGCGCTCCAGCGGTAGACGCGGATCGTCTCGCCGAGGAAGACCGAGGAGAACACCACGACCAGCAGCGGCTGGGCGTAATTCAGCGTGATAGCCTCCGGTAGCGGCAACCTGGTCAGCGCGAAGAAGCCAAGCCCCATGGCGCCGACGCCGACGACGCCGCGCGCAATATGGTTGAACGGCCGCCTGGTCGTGAATGCAGTGGCGAGCTCTCCTTTGAAGGCCAGGAAGGCGATGATCGGGAAGATGGCGAAGAAGGAGCGGAAGAAGACGATCTGCCCGGCGGGCACGTCGCCGGCCGCCTTGATGCAGGTCTGCATGCCAACGAAGATCGTCACCGAGACGATCTTCAGCGTAATGCCGCGCAGCGTGTTGTGGCCGACGGCATGATCGACGGTCATCGTGCCTCGTAGGAGATGGTCGGAAAACGAAGCCGCAAATGAGGCCTTTGCGCAGTTTTGTCGAGTGGCCGTTTCGTGTAAAGAGCGCGCACCTCAAAATTCTTGGACCAGCAAAGACTGCTGTCCGCTTGAAATCGATCGGAAAACCAACGGAATGCGCACCGATACCGGCCATGTCTTCAAGCTAGAAGACTATCGCCCCAGCGACTATCTCATCCCCAGGGTCAGCCTGGACTTCCGCCTGTCGCCGGACGCCACCCTCGTCACCGCGCTGCTCACCATCGAGCGGCGTGAGGGCGTCGCCGCGTCGGCGCCGCTGATGCTCGACGGCGACGGGCTGACGCTGCTTGGCGTTGCCATCGACGGGCATGCGCTTCAGGCCAGCGACTACGAGGCGACACCGGACCGGCTGACGATCCCGAAGCCGCCGGCAGCGCCGCGCTTCGAGCTTCGCCTGGAGACCGAGATCGCGCCTTCACGCAACGAGGCACTGATGGGCCTCTATCGCTCCAACAACGTCTATTGCACGCAATGCGAGGCCGAGGGCTTTCGCCGCATCACCTATTTCCTCGACCGTCCCGATATCCTTTCGGTCTACACCGTGCGCATCGAGGCCCCGCACAACGAGGCGCCGCTGCTGCTTTCAAACGGCAATCCCGTCGACCACGGCGCGCTCGCCAACGGCCGGCACTACGCGGTCTGGCACGACCCCTTCCCCAAACCCTCCTATCTTTTCGCGCTGGTGGCCGGCGCGCTTGGCAAGGTGCCAGGCAGCTTCACCACCATGTCCGGCCGAAACGTCGAGCTCGGCATCTATGTCGAGCCGGGCAAGGAAGGGCTTGCCGGCTACGCGATGGACGCGCTGAAGCGCTCGATGAAATGGGACGAGGAAGCCTTCGGCCGCGAATACGACCTCGACGTCTTCAACATCGTCGCCGTGTCCGACTTCAACATGGGCGCGATGGAGAACAAGGGCCTCAATGTCTTCAACGACAAATATGTGCTGGCCGACGAGGAGACCGCGACGGATGCCGATTTCGCCAATATCGAGGCGATCATCGCGCATGAATATTTTCACAATTGGACTGGCAACAGAATCACTTGCCGCGACTGGTTCCAGCTCTGCCTGAAGGAAGGCCTGACGGTTTACCGCGACCACGAATTCTCCGCCGACCAGCGCTCGCGGGCGGTGAAGCGCATCGCCGAGGTGCGCACGCTGCGCGCGCATCAGTTCCCGGAAGACCAGGGGCCGCTGGCGCACCCGGTCAGGCCGCGCCGCTACCGCGAGATCAACAATTTCTACACGGCGACCGTCTATGAGAAGGGTTCCGAAGTGGTGCGCATGATCCGCACCATACTTGGGCCGGAAACCTTCCGCGCCGGCATGGACCTCTATTTCGAGCGGCATGACGGCGAGGCCGCTACGATCGAGGACTTCCTGAAAGTGTTCGAGGACGTCTCTGGCAGAGACCTGGCGCAATTCGCGCTCTGGTATCATCAGGCCGGCACGCCGAACCTGACGGTGAGCTCCGCGCACAATCCGGCGGCCAAGGAATTCACGCTGGAGATCGAGCAGTCGGTGCCGCCGACGCCGTCGGAAAGCCGCAAGCGGCTGATGCATATTCCCCTCGCGTTCGGACTTGTCGGCGCCGGCGGCAAGCCGGTCGTCTGGACCGCCGTCGAGGGCGCAACGGTAGATGATGGCGTCATCCATATCCGCAAGCGCCGGCACACGGTGCGCTTCCTGGGCGTTTCGGAACGGCCCTCGGTGTCGCTCAACCGCGGCTTCTCGGCGCCGATCACGCTGTCGGTGCAGCAGAAGGCCGACGACCAGTTCTTCCTCGCGGCGCATGACAACGATGCCTTCTCGCGTTGGCAGGCGTTCAACACGTTGCTGACCGACGCGCTGATCGCGGCCTTCCGTCAGATCCTCGGCGGCAGGCAGCCGGTCTTTGTGACGCGGCTCGCCGAGCTTGCCGGCAGGATTGCCGGCGACGAGACGCTCGAGCCGGCCTACCGGGCGCTGGCGCTGTCGCTCCCCGGCGAGGCCGACATTGCCCGCGACATCGGCAAGGGTATCGACCCCGACGCCATCCTTGCCGCGCGCGAGGCGCTGGCGCGGGCGATCGCCGAGGCAAACCGCGAGGCCTTCCTGGTGCTCTATGACAGCCTTGCCGACAAGGGTCCGTTCAGTCCGGACGCGGCGAGCGCCGGACGCAGGGCGCTCCGCAACATCCTGCTCGACTATCTTTCGCTGCTGCCGGGAGGCACCGCCCTCGCCGTGCGACACTTCACTGCCGCCACCAACATGACCGACCGCGCCGCGGCCCTCGCCGTTCTGGCGCATCGCCATTCGGGCACGGCGGAGGCCGAGGAGGCGCTGGTTGCCTTCGAGGCCCGCTATCGCGGCGACGCGCTGGTGCTCGACAAATGGTTCCAGATCCAGGCCAGCGTGCCCGGCGCGAAGACCGTCGACAAGGTGCGGACACTGATGCAGCACCCTGCCTTCTCGATCGCCAATCCGAACCGGGTGCGTTCATTGATCGGCACCTTCTCCAGCGCCAACCAGACCGGCTTCCACCGCCCCGACGGCGAAGGCTACCGCTTCTTTGCCGAAACGGTGCTGGAGGTGGAGAAGCGCAATCCGCAAGTGGCGGCAAGGCTCGCAACGGCGCTACGGTCCTGGCGCTCGCTGGAACCCGGACGGCAAGCCAGGGCCAGGGAAGCGCTGCTCGACATGGCGAAGGTCGAGAACCTGTCGGCGGATTTGCGCGATATCGTGGAACGGACGTTGGCGTAATGCTCTTCCTTCTCCCCTTGTTGTGGGAGAAGGAAAGGCGAAACGACAAATTTCAATCAACTTTTAATCTTTTTCGCCCGCGCCTCTGGACAAGGCGAATCAGCTTTGATTCTTTAATGGCGATTCGGGCGTGCGGCGTAGCCGGATCATCCAAGTATACGGCAGATCGGGGAGTGCCATTTATGGCCAAGGCGGACGCGTGGGGCGCGCCCGGAGGGAAGGCTTTTGCGCAGCGTAAGGCAAGAAGCGATGGACTTGCCGGCAATGCGCGCCTGATCGCCGAACCCACTTATCAGCGGCTCTTGGCCGCCGAGCCGTTGCTGCGCCGATCGATCCCGGCGCTGATCGTCATTTTCCTCGTCGTCATCGCGGCACTGCGCTTCCTGTCGCTGATGAACGAGCATGACGAGGTCGAGCGCGACGCCAAGGCGGTGCTGGCGCTGGCCGCCGGGCAAATGGCTCAGGCGATCACCGCGGACCCCAACGCGGCCGGCGCCAATGCCATCAGCCTCCTGGAAAGCACCAGCCGCCAGGGCGCCATGAGCCGTGCGCATGTGCTTGCCATCACCGACGCCGCTTTCAAGGTCGTTGCCGTCTCGCCATTGTCGACGGGCTGGCAGGGCCGCACGCTCGACAGCCTCGTGCTGGGCGGGCAACCGCTGTTCATGTTCGGCGACCGCGCCGGCGTGATGGATGTCAGCATCGGCGGACAGGACTGGTTTGCCGCCGTCAGCCTCGCCGGCGATCACAGACACGCAGCCGCCGTGCTCGTGCCGCAGGAAGCGGTGTTCGACAGCTGGCGCAAGTCGGTGTCGCTCAACGTCACGCTGTTCGTGCTGACGGCGGGCGTGCTGATCGTCATCCTCTACGCCTATTTCGGCCAGGCAGCGCGTGCCCAGGCGGCGGACCGCATCTACCTCGAGGCGCATCAGCGCATCGACATGGCGCTTGTGCGCGGCCGCTGCGGCCTGTGGGACTGGGACATGGTGCGCGGCAAGATGTACTGGTCGCGCTCGATGTACGACATGCTGGGCTACGAGCCCTGCGAATCCATGCTCTCCTTCGGCGCGGTCGACGAGATCATCCACCCCGACGACGGCGACCTGTTCGACCTCGCCAACCGCATCGTCGAGCGCGAGATCGACCATATCGACCAGGTTTTCCGCATGCGCCACGCCGACGGACAGTGGGTATGGATGCGGGCCCGCGCGCAGGTGATCGACCCGCAAGCCCCGGAGATCCAGCTGATCGGCATCGCCGTCGACGTCACCGAGCAGCGGCATCTGGCGCTGCGTTCGGAAGCGGCCGACATGCGGCTCAGGACCGCGATCGAGAACATCAACGAATCCTTCGTGCTTTGGGATGCCGCCGAGCGGCTGATCATGTGCAACTCGAAGTTCCAGAAGGACAACGGGCTATCGGACCGCGACGTCGTGCCGGGCGTCGTTCGCGACGCGCTGGAGGAGCGGATGTTGGCCTTCGCCTCGGAGCGCAGGCTCGCCAATGCCAACGGGCCGCAGGGCGGCGTCAGCTTCGAGCGGCAGCTCGCCGACGGCCGCTGGCTGCAGGTCAACGAGCTCAGGACCCGCGACGGCGGCATCGTCTCGGTCGGCTCGGACATCACCCAGATCAAGCTGCACCAGGAAAAGCTGGTCGACAGCGAGCGCCGGCTGATGGCGACGATCCACGATCTCAGCCTTGCGCGCCGCGCCGAAGAGGAACGCGCCAGCGAACTGGTCGAGCTCAACCGCAAATACATGAAGGAAACCGAGCGCGCCGAGGCAGCCAATCGCGCTAAGTCGGAGTTCCTCGCCAACATGTCGCATGAATTGCGCACGCCGCTCAATGCCATCATCGGCTTCTCCGAGCTGATGCAGCGGGGCCTGTTCGGGCCGCTCGGCTCCGAGCGTTACGAGGAATACGCAACCGACATCAACGGCAGCGGCAAATACCTTCTCGGCGTCATCAACGACATTCTCGACATGTCGAAGATCGAAGCCGGCCAGTTCTCGCTCGACCGCGAGGAGATCGACCTTTGCCCGCTGATCAAGGAAACGGTGCGGGTGATCTCGCTGCAGGCGGCGGAAAAGTCGATCAATGTCGAGACGCGCATCGCCGACTCGATGCGGCTCTACGCCGACCGCCGCGCGATCAAGCAGATCGCCATCAACCTGCTCTCCAACGCAGTGAAATTCACCGGACAGGGCGGCAAGATCACGGTCAGGGCGCGCAACACGTCAGGGGCGCTGCTGCTCACCATCGAGGACAATGGCTGCGGCATCCCCAAGCCGGCGCTGAGCAAGCTCGGCCGGCCCTTCGAGCAGGTGCAGAACCAGTTCTCCAAGAACCACACCGGCTCGGGTCTTGGACTCGCCATCTCGCGCTCGCTGGCAGAGCTGCAGGGCGGCGCGCTGAAGATCCGCTCGACCGAAGGTGTCGGAACCATCGTGTCGGTGCGCATTCCGCTGAAGAAAGCGCCGCTTTCGGTGAAGGCTGCGGCCTGACCCAACCAGCAATCCGCGGCTGCTAGAACAGGCTTGAAAAAGTTATCTATTTTATCTATTTTGGATAAGAGGTGACTTCCCATGCGCGTAACATCGACCGAATTCCAGCAGAATGTCGGCCGCTTCCAGGATGCTGCTCAGCGGGCGCCGGTCGCGATAACGAAAAACGGCCGGACCCACACGGTGCTTCTTTCGGCAGCAATGTTCGAAGTGCTGGTCAAGGGACGGGTCGCCCGGCCCATCGAAGAACTCGATGACGAGACGCTGAAGGCTATCGCCGAGAGCGCGGTGCCTTCCCAGCATGACGAGCTGGGCCAGATGCTTAAAGACTGGACGCCGTGAGCCTGCCCAAGCCTGTTCCCGGCCTGGTGATCTCCTATTCCTACCTATGGTCGGATGAACACAGGCAAGGCGTCGAAGAGGGACGCAAGAACAGACCCTGCGCCATCGTTGCAGCGCCGGATCGTGGAAAGTCGCGAGGTGGTGACGGTCGTTCCAATCACCCACTCGCCCCCAGCCGACCCCGCCGACGCAATAGAGATGCCCGCGCCTCTCAAGGCTCATTTGGGGCTCGACGACATGCCCTCCTGGATCTTGGTGAGCGAAACCAACGATTTCCTCTGGCCGGGTCCCGATCTCAGACCGGGAAGCAGTCCTTCCCGCTTCCACTACGGCATGCTGCCGCCCCGCTTCTACGCCTATCTGCGCGACCGAATTCTGCAGGCGCATGCGCGCCGTAAACTCCGCCAGGTTCAACGCACCGAATAGCTGCGCGGCCTCAAGACTCACACCCGTGCCTTCTCCAGCGCCTCGGCAAGCTCGGCGACGGTCAGTCTTCCGCCTTTGTCGGCGGCGAGCTTCCTCAGTTGTGTGTCCACGGCAGCGGAAAACTGGTCGAAACTGATGGCGCCGTCGGAACCTCGTATTGCCTTGCCGTCGCGCAGGCGCTCGCCGGTGTTGTTATCGGCATAGGCCGCGCTGCCGACAGCACCGGCCAGCGCCACGAAGGCAAAGGCAAGTTTGATGGATTTCTTCATGGGGTTTCTCCTGTTGCATCTTCACCCCGGATGCGGCCAGTCGCTCGTGTCGACGCGCCCGCGCGAAGCAAAAGGTCGAAGTCCTTCCTGACCTTCCGCGACGTCTCCTTGAGATGCGCTTCCAGCACAGCGAAATCCGGCAGGTCGGTGACCGCCAGGAGCAGATCCGAAAGCCCCGGCGGGACATCATCGCGCTGGAACTCGCCGGTGAGGCAAAGCCTGATCATCTGGGTCAGCGCCAGATAGAGCCGGTAGGCCTCGCCAAGCTCTTCACGTACATCGACGGCCGCGAACCGGGGGGCCAGCCGCGCCAGCACGTCCGCCGTCGCCGTTGCGCGCCTGCCCGGTTCGATTCCGCCGGTGATGACCGCGACCTGGGCAATGAATTCCAGATCGATGAGCCCGCCGGGGATCAGCTTGATGTCCCAGAGATCGCGCGGCGGCTTCTCCTTGTCGATCAATCCCCGCATCTCGGAGGCATCCGCCTTCACTTTGGCGGCGTCGCGCGGCTGCGCCAGTACGGTCGCCACCTCGTTATCGAGTTCGGTGCAGAGTTCGGCGTCACCGCCGATGGCGCGGGCCCGCGCCAGCGCCATGTGCTCCCAGGTCCAGGCATCGTGACGCTGATATTTCTTGAACGCGTCGATATGGGTGGCGACCGGCCCCTTGTTGCCTGACGGGCGCAGACGCAGGTCCAACTCATAGAGCACGCCTTCAGCCGTCGGCGCCGCAACGGCGGCGATCAGGCGCTGCGTCATGCGGGTATAGTAGTGCGAAGGCGCCAGCGGCTTCTCGCCGTCGGAGTCCTCGGCGTCCGGGTCATGGTCGTAGAGCAGGATGAGATCGACATCCGAACCGGCGGTGAGCTCGCGGCTGCCGAGCTTGCCCATGCCGAGCAGGGCCACCCTGCCGCCTGCGATCCTGCCGTGGCGCAGCGCGAATTCGGCGATCACCGCTTGAAGTGCCGCCTCGATGGTGAGGTCGGCTAGGTCCGAAAAGGCGCGCCCCGCCCGCGCGGGATCGATAGAGCCGGCAAGCAGGCGCACGCCGATCAGGAATTTCTGCTCGGAGGCGAAGATGCGCAGGCGGTCGAGCACGTCCTCATAGGCGCGGCCGCCGTCGATGAAGGCTGCAAGCCGCGCCGAGAGATAGGCGCGTTCAGGGAGTTCGGTCAGCAGCGCCGGATCGAGCAGGCCATCAAAGACGTGCGGGCGGCGCGTGATGATGGCGGCAAGCCGTGGCGCCGCGCCCATGATCGTCGCCATCAGCTTCAGCAGTGCCGGGTTCGACTGCAGCAGCGAGAAAAGCTGGATGCCCGCCGGCAGGCCGGCGAGGAATTCGTCGAAGCGCATCAGCGCCTCGTCGGCGCGGCGCGTCTGACCGAAAGCCTTGAGCAACGCCGGCGTCAGTTCGGTCAGCCTCTCGCGCGCCTCCGCCGACTGGGTGACGCGGTAGCGGCCGAAATGCCAGCCGCGGATGACGCGGCAGATGTCGCTCGGCCGCTGGAAGCCCAGGCGATCCAGCGTCTGCAGCGTGTCGGGATCGTCGACATCGCCGGTGAAGACCAGGTTGCCGACGCCGGCCGAGAGTTCGGGCGCGGTTTCGAACAGCGCCGCATAATGGCGCTCGACCTGCTGCAGCGAGGCGCGGAACGCCTCGGTGAATTCCACCTCGCCGGCAAAACCCAGCATCAGCGCGATGCGTTCCAGTTCCTCGTCGCTGTCCGGCAAGATGTGCGTCTGCTCGTCCGCCACCATCTGGATGGCGTGCTCGACACGGCGCAGGAACCAGTATTGGCGCGTGAGCGCATCGCGGGCATCGGCGGTGATCCAGCCGCGCGCGGCAAGCGCTGCCAGCATCGGCACCGTCTCGCGGCCACGCAGTTCGGGAAACCGGCCGCCGGCGATGAGCTGCTGGGTCTGGACGAAGAACTCGATCTCGCGGATGCCGCCGCGGCCGAGCTTGACGTTGTGGCCCTTCACCGCGATCTCGCCATGGCCCTTGTGGGCATGGATCTGGCGCTTGATGGAATGGACGTCGGCGATCGCCGCGTAGTCCATGTATTTGCGCCAGACATAGGGCTGCAATTCCTTGAGGAAGGCAGCGCCCGCGGCAAGGTCGCCGGCAACCGTCCGCGCCTTGATCATGGCGGCGCGTTCCCAGTTCTGGCCGCGCGCCTCGTAATAGCGAAGCGCCGCCTCGACCGGGATCGCCAGCGGCGTCGAGCCGGGATCGGGGCGCAGCCTCAGATCGGTGCGGAAGACGTAGCCATGCTCGGTGCGATCCTGCAGGATGCGCACCAGACGACGGGTAAGGCGCGCGAACAGCTCCGTCGCATCGAGCGGATCGACGATTGCCGGCGCCTCCGGATCGAAGAACACGACGAGGTCGATGTCGGAGGAAAAATTCAACTCATGCGCGCCGAGCTTGCCCATGCCGAGCAGAATCCAGCCTGAATCCCGGGCCGGCGCAGTTGGATTCGGCAGCTTGAGCTTGCCTTGCCGATGCGCGTCAAGCAGCAGGAAATCGACGGCGGCGCATGTGCAGGCGTCGGCAAGATCGCTGAGGCGGCGCACTGTCACCGAGGTCTCCGCCTCGCCCGAAAGATCGGCCAGCGCGATCAGCAAATGCGCTTCGGCCTTCCATTGCCGCAGCGCCTTCATCAGGCCCGGTTCCGAGGCATCGTCCGCCTTGGCTGCACCGCCGATCGCCTCGCCTATGGCGCCGAGCCGCGCCTCGATCGTCTGGTCGAACAGCGTGTCGAGAATTGCCGGCCGGCGGCGCGCCACATCGCGCAGGAAGGGCGAGAGGTCGAAGGCGGCCGCCAGCGTGTCCTGAAGCGGCCCCTCGCCCGCCAGGAATGCAGCGAGACGGGAAAGGCCTTCTTCCCCGGCGGCATCGGCGATTTCCGACAGTTCGCGTCGGGCACGATCCGCGTCCAGCGGCCGGAGCACCAATGTCGGGCTAAGCCGCCATTCGAATTCGACTTTTTTCTTCGCCATTGTCCTCGCCGTCAATGCGTCTCCCGTAGCGGGAAACTCATGACCACGGACAATCCGGGATTGGCGGGCAAAAGATCAAGCCTGCCGTTGTGGAAAGTCATGATCGCCTTGGCGAGGCTGAGGCCCAGGCCAGAGCCCGGTTGCGAGCGGCTCTTCTCCAGACGCACGAAGCGCTCGGTGGCCCGGGCACGGTCGGCGTTGTCCGGGATGCCGTGGCCGTTGTCGGTGACGGTAAGCTTGAACTCATGTCGGGCGCGTTCCAGCGCCACACGCACTTTCGGCGTCTCGGCAGCGCCGGTCGAGTATTTGATGGCGTTGTCGACGATGTTGGACAGCGCCTGGCCGATCAGCTCGCGGTTGCCGTTGATCGTGAAGGCCTCGGGCACTGTCGTTTCCAGCGCGACGCCTGCTTCCTCCGCCACCGGCTCGTAGAGGTCGACGACGTCGCTCACCGTGGCGGCGAGATCGACGGGACCAGTCTGTTCCGAGGAGTAGCCGGCCTCGAGGCGCGAGATCATCAGGATGGCGTTGAACGTCTTGATGAGCTGGTCGGACTCCGCGATCGTGCCTTCCAGCGCCTGGCGGTAGTCTTGCGTCTTGTGCCTGCCGGCAAGCGTCGCTTCGGCCCGGTTGCGCAGCCTGGTCAGTGGCGTCTTCAGGTCATGGGCGATGTTGTCGGAGACCTGCTTCAGCCCCTCGTTCAGCATGGCGATCCTGGCCAGCATCGAATTGAGGTTTTCCGACAGGCGATCGAATTCGTCGCCGGCGCCGGTGACCGGCAACCGTCCGGACAAGTCGCCGCCCATGATCCGGCGGCTGGCGTCCGAGACGCTGTCGATGCGCTTCAGCGCGGCGCGCCCGACAAAGAACCAGATCAGGATGCCGCCCAGGCCCATCATGCCAAGCGCCAAGGTCAGCGAACGGCGGATGACGGCGCGGAAGCGTTCGGGCTCGCCGAGGTCGCGGCCGACCAGCAAGATCATCTGGTTGGGGAGCCTCAGCACCAGCGCGATGGCGTTGTGGCCCTTCTCACCCTCGGACTGCGCGCCCCCCCCACCGGCCTGCGGCGCGGTCTGGTCTCCGCTGCGCAACCGGTCGAGCTCGCCCTCGCCGAAGCGCTGGTAGGAAAAGGGTTCGGTCGTCCAACCTTCCGTCTCGATGACCCCCGGCTCCAGGCTCTGCACGTTGCCGGTCAGGATCTGGCCGTTGGCATCGGCAATCAGGTAGAGGTTGGCGCCGGGCTGGCGCGAGCGGCCCTCGACCACGCGCACCAGCAATGGCAGGCCGCCGTTCTGGTAGGCGCGGCCCAAACCTAATATCTCATCATTGATGGTGTCTTTGGTTTGCGTGGTCAGCATGCTTGCCGACAGCGACGTCATGTAGAAGACCAGCAGCACGGCGCAGAGAGCGAAAAGCAGGAAATACAGCGCCGAAAGCCGGGCCGCCGTCGTCCTCATGATGGCCGGCAGGGAAAGAGCCATGATCGGCCTTACCCGCCTTTCAGCATATAGCCGGCGCCGCGGATCGTATGCAGGATCGGCTTGTCGAAGCCTTTTTCGATCTTGCCGCGCAGGCGCGAGACGTGGACGTCGATGACGTTGGTCTGCGGATCGAAATGATAGTCCCAGACATTTTCCAGAAGCATGGTGCGCGTCACCACCTGGCCGGCGTGGCGCATCAGATATTCGAGCAGGCGGAACTCGCGCGGCTGCAAAGTGATCTCGCGCCCGGCGCGCTTGACCGAATGCGACAGCCGGTCGAGCTCCAGGTCGCCGACGCGGTAGACGGTCTCCGACTCGCGCGCGCTGGCGCGGCGGTTCAGCACCTCGACGCGGGCGAGCAATTCGGAAAAAGCGTACGGTTTGGTGAGGTAATCGTCGCCGCCGGCGCGCAGGCCGGTGACGCGGTCGTCGACCTCGCCCAGCGCCGACAGGATCAACACCGGCGTGGTGTTGCCGCGCGAGCGAAGTGCCGCGATCACCGACAGGCCGTCGCGGCGCGGCATCAGGCGGTCGACCACCATCACGTCATAGTCCCCGGCATCGGCAAGCGCGAAGCCGGTCTCGCCGTCGCCGGCGACATGGGCGGTGTGCCCCGCCTCGGCGAAGGCTTTCTGCAAGTAATCCGCTGCCTCGCGATCGTCTTCCATGACGAGAATCTTCATGGGACCGTTATACGCGATTTCATTGGAAGTTTGAGGGGCGGTCATTGGCCCTTGCCCTTAAGTTAAAGCGGCAGCGGGTGATGGGAAACCCGCTGCCGCCAGGAGCGAAACACGGTGACTGACTAACGTGCTCGGCCCCATGTTTTCCCCACGGCGGCTCGGGGGTGTTGATACCGCCGCAGGGAAGATCAGCCCTTGCCGACCGGGAGCGCCACGAAGCGGTTCGAGTCGTCGCGGGTGATCTGCATCAGCACCGCCTTGCGGCCGGCCTTGGCGGCGTCCGTCATCGCTTTCGACACGTCGTCGGTGGTGTTCACATCGTTCGAGTTGATCGAGGTGATGACGTCGCCCGGCTGGATGCCGCGGTCGGCAGCGTCGCTGTCGGGATCGACATCGGTGACCACCAGGCCCTTGCCGTTTTCCGCCTTGGTGACGGTCAGGCCGAGATCGGACAGCGTGTCGGCCTTGGCGGCGGGCGCCGACTGCTTGTTGTTGTCGTCGTTCGAGGCCTGCTTGTCGCTTGCGGGCAGCGTGCCGAGATCGACCTTGACCGTCTCGTCCTTGCCGTTGCGCCAGACGGTGACATCGACCGATTTGCCCGGCGCGAATGCGCCGATCAGGCGGGCGAGCTCCTTCGGCGAGGCGACATCCTTGCCGTCGACTTGGGTGATGACGTCACCGGCGACGATACCCGCCTTCTTGCCCGGACCGGCATCCTGAGCGCTCGAGACCAGCGCGCCCTTGTCCGATTTCAGGCCGAGCGACTCGGCGATGTCGGAGGTGACCGGCTGGATCTCGACGCCGAGCCAGCCGCGCTGGACGGAGCCGCTCTTCATCAGGTCCTGGACGACCTGCTTGGCGGTCGAGGCCGGGATGTCGAAGGCAATGCCGACGCTGCCGCCCGACGGCGAGAAGATGGCAGTGTTGATGCCGATCACCTGGCCGTTGAGGTTGAAGGTCGGGCCGCCCGAATTGCCGCGGTTGACCGAAGCGTCGATCTGGATGAAGTCGTCATAAGGGCCGGCGCCGATGTCGCGGCCGCGGGCCGAAACGATGCCGGCGGTGACGGTGCCGCCGAGGCCGAACGGATTGCCCACGGCAACCACCCAGTCGCCGATGCGGACCTTGGAATCGTCGGCGAAGTCGACATAGGTGAACTTGTTGCCGCCGGCATCGACCTTCAGCACGGCGAGATCGGTGCGCGGATCGGTGCCGATCAGCTTGGCGTCGAGCTCCTTGCCGTCATTGGTGACGACGGTGAAGTCGGAGCCTTCCGAGACCACGTGGTTGTTGGTGACGAGATAGCCGTCCTCGGAAATGAAGAAGCCCGAACCCTGCGCGACCGGGCGCGGCTCGCCATTGCCATGGTCGCGATGGTTGAAGCGGCGCATGCCGAACTGGCCGCCCGGGCCTTGATCGCCGAAGCCGCGGAACTGCTTGAAGAACTGGCGCAGCTGCGGATTGTCGGGCAGGTTGTCGAAGCCGTCCTGATCGTCGGAGCTATCGTCGGCCGTCGGCTGGATCTTGGCCTTGACCTTGACGCTGACCACCGCCGGCGAGACATGCTCGACGACATCGGCGAAGCTCGGCATCTGCGGGGCTTCGACGCGCACGGCATCGGCCAGCACGGGCGCCGTGCCCGTGGCAAGCGCGCCCGCGCCGACCGCACCGACAACGGCAAGGGACGCTGCAGCCGCCATCAGACGCTTGCGGGTGCTGGAATATGAATTGGGGGCAATATTCATGGGGTTCTTATCCTCTATCGACGCGGATGCGCTCAGGCGAAGCATCCTCGGGCAAGAGGATTAGAGAGCCGAACATTACGGCGCCATTTCCGGTACATGAAAGTTTTGTAATGTTGGCGACGATGACCACGGGTCTGCCGCGCTCGAGGCTTGGCAGAAGCACCTGCGACTTCGTCATTCCAGGGCGAAGCAGGAGCGAAGCTCCGCCGCGGAGGCCCTGCAATCCATGCCGTTACCTCGTGCGAGGGGCGCCACGGAGCAGAATTCTGGACGGCCTCGAAGTCACGGAATGGATCCTCGGGTCTGCGCCGCGTCGCTTCGCTCCTTGCTCCGCCCGTGGATGACGACGGCACGGGGGCTTCGACCATCTTCCGAGGTCTGCAATTCTTGCGTCAGTTTCGCAATATCTTTTCAAGCGCCGCCTGCTCGTCGGCGCTCAGGGTGCTATCCGATGCCGAACGCCGCGACCGGGCGCTGACGATGATGAACAGGCCGCCGACCAGAAGCAGGAGCACCGGCGTGCCCCACAAGAGCGCGTTGCGCAGGCTGAAGCGCGGCTTGAGCAGCACGAACTCGCCATAGCGCGAGACGATGTAGTTCATCACCTGCTGGTCGGTGTCGCCGGCGACAAGGCGCTGGCGCACGAGGATGCGCAGGTCGCGGGCAAGATCGGCATCGGATTCGTCGATCGACTGGTTCTGGCAGACCATGCAGCGCAGGCCTTCGGACAGCGCGCGCGCCCTCGCCTCCAGTGCCGGATCCTGCAACACCTCGTCCGGCTTCACCGCCAAGGCGGAGCCGGCGAAGAGCAGCGCCAGCAGCAGGACCAGCGAGGCGAGTGAAAACCTTGCCCTCATGTCGGGCTCGGCAAGGCGGCCGCCGGCTTGCGCCGCCTTGCCGGCGCGCCGACGCGCAGGCGGCGGTCGAGCAGCGACATGGCGGCGCCCGCCATCATCACCAGGCCGCCGCCCCAGATCAGCGTCACCAGCGGCTTCCACCACAGGCGCACGACGACGGAGCCGTCATTGTTCTCGTCGCCGAGCGACAGATAAAGCTGGCTCAAGCCCAAGGTCCTGATGCCGGATTCGGTCGTCACAGACTGGCGGACCGGATAGAAGCGCTTGGCCGAGGTGATCACGCCATCTTCATTGCCGTCCGAGATCAGCAGGAAGCGGCCGCGATCCTCGGTGAAGTTCGGGCCTTTCCGCGGGGAGAGCCCTTCGAAGCGCAGCGTGTAGCCGGAGAGCTCCACCGTCTCGCCGGGGCGCATCGAGAGGATTTTTTCGGTGCCGAAGCAGAGCGTGCCGACGATGCCGAGCAAGGTCAGCCCAAGGCCGAGATGCGCAAGCGCCGTGCCGAAGACCGAGCGCGGTAGACCGGCGAAGCGGCGAAGCATGACGGCCGGCGCCACGGAGCCGAAACCGGATTTGACGGCAAGGTCGGTCAGCGCGCCGGCGACCAGCCAGACAGCGAGACCGACGCCGAGCGCGGCGAACACCGAAGCGCCGTCGATGAACAGGCCCGTGACCAGCATCGTGGCGATCGCCAACGCGAAGGCCGCCATCAGACGCTGCGAGGCGGCAATGACGTCGCCGCGCTTCCAGGCGAGCAACGGGCCAAACGGCACGATCGCAAGCAGCGGCAGCATCAGCGGGCCGAAGGTCAGGTCGAAGAACGGCGCGCCGACCGAGATCTTGCCGCCGGTCAGAGCCTCCAGCGCCAGCGGGTAGAGCGTGCCGACGAGCACCGTCGCGGTGGCGGTGGTCAGGAAGAGGTTGTTCAGCACCAGCGCACCCTCGCGCGAGATCGGGTGGAACAGGCCGCCCGCGGTCAGCCGCGACGCGCGCAGCGCAAACAGCGACAGCGAGCCGCCGATGAACAGCGTCAGGATGCACAGGATGAAGACGCCGCGCGCCGGATCGGTGGCGAAGGCATGCACGGAGGTAAGCACGCCGGAGCGCACTAGGAAGGTACCGAGCAGCGACAGCGAGAAGGTGAGGATGGCAAGCAGCAGCGTCCAGATCTTCAGCGCCGAGCGCTTTTCCATGACGATCGCCGAATGGAGCAGCGCGGTGCCGGCAAGCCAGGGCATGAAGGAGGCGTTCTCGACCGGGTCCCAGAACCAGAAGCCGCCCCAGCCGAGCTCGTAATAGGCCCAGTAGGATCCCATGGCGATGCCGCCGGTGAGGAACATCCAGGCGACCAGCGTCCACGGCCGCACCCAGCGCGCCCAGGAGGCGTCGATGCGGCCTTCGATCAGCGCCGCAACCGAGAAGGAGAAGCAGATGGAGAAGCCGACATAGCCGAGATAGAGCATCGGCGGATGGATGGCGAGGCCGAGGTCCTGCAGGACCGGGTTGAGGTCGCGGCCTTCGATCGGCGCCGGATTGAGGCGGGTAAACGGATTGGAGGTCGCCAGGATGAACAGGAAGAAGGCGGCGCCGATCATGCCCTGCACGGCAAGCACATTGGCCTTGAGCGTCGCCGGCAGGTTGTTGCCGAAGACGGCGACGAGTGCGCCGAAGAAGGTCAGGATCAGCACCCACAGCAGCATCGAGCCTTCGTGGTTTCCCCAGGTGCCGGTGATCTTGTAGATCATCGGCTGCAGCGAATGGGAGTTCTCCCAGACGCTCGCCACCGAGAAGTCAGAGCCGGCATAGGCGCTCGCGAGCACGGCGAAGGACAGCGCTGTAAGCGCAAAGCCAGTGACGGTGACCGGACCGCCGACCGCCATCAGCCGCTGGTTGCCGGTGCGGGCGCCGACGAGCGGCACCAGCATCTGCACCAGCGACAGCGCGAAGGCGAGAACAAGGGCGAAATGTCCGGTCTCTACCATTGTCAGTTCGTGCTTTCCTGCCAGACGCCCTTGGCCTTCAGGCCATCGGCGACTTCCTTGGGCATATAGCGCTCGTCATGCTTGGCCAGGACGCTGTCGGCGATGAACACGCCGTCGGGACCGAAAGCGCCCTCGGTGATGACGCCCTGCTCCTCGCGGAACAGATCGGGCAGGATGCCGGTATAGGTGACCTTGACCGATTTCTGCTTGTCGGTGACCGAGAAGGCCACGGTGGCGCCCTGCCCGCGCACGATGGTGCCCTTCTCGACCAGGCCGCCGAGCCGGATGCGCTGCCCTGGCGGCACGCTTGCTGCCGCAAGATCGGCCGGCATGTAGAAATAGGACGCTTTCTGGCCGAGCGCATAGAAGGTGAGCCCGGTCGCGGCGGCGAGGAAAGCCAGCCCCGCCAGGATCACCGACATTCGCTTCTGCTTGCGCGTCATTGCCTTACTCCGTCGCCGTCACGCCGAGCGAGGCGGCGAAGGCGGTGAATTTCCTGGCCTGTTCGCTGTCCGCCCCAAAGACGGCGACAGCGCGGCCGAGCGCTTCGCGCGCCTGGTCGGCCTTGCCGAGCACGACATAGGAACGAATGAGGCGCATCCATCCTTCCTCGTCGTGGGGGTTCTGCTTCAGGCGATCGTCGAGGCCCGCGACCATGGTCTCGATCATCGCCTGCCGGTCCTGCGGCGACATCTGCTGCGCAGCTTCCATCTGTTGCGCGTCCGGCCCATTCGCCGGCGTGCCGGAAGCGACGGCCGGCTCGCCCGCCTCGGCAAGCGCCTGCTGAACGGCGCTGCGCCAGGGCGAATCCGGCGCGAGCTGGCCGAGCATCTTTTGCCAGGCGGCAACAGCTTCGGCTTTCCTGCCCTCCTGAGCAAGGCCGACCGCCAGGTAGAAATTCGCCTTGGCGTTGGCGGGATCGAGCTTCAGGGCCGCCTCGAAGGCATTTTGGGCGTCAGCCGAAACGATGCCGCCGGCGGCACTGGCAATCGCCTCGCCGAGGCCTGACTGGCGCACCGCGCTGTCGCCGTCGAGGCGGATGGCGTTGCGGTA
The DNA here is from genome assembly GCF_055811115.1 of Mesorhizobium sp. WSM4832. Taxonomy (NCBI): domain Bacteria; kingdom Pseudomonadati; phylum Pseudomonadota; class Alphaproteobacteria; order Hyphomicrobiales; family Phyllobacteriaceae; genus Mesorhizobium; species Mesorhizobium sp. WSM4832. Next base: position 57,520 of record NZ_JBVVQH010000007.1, read on the forward strand.
GGCGGTCACCGCGTCAGGGAAGCGCTGCAGGCGAAGATAGATTGGCGCCAGAATGTCCCAGCCCTTGCCGTCCGACGGATTGGCGGCAAGGTGGGCTTCCGCGCGTGCAACCAGTTCGTCGACCGAGGAATCGGCCGGGTTCTTGGCGAGACGTTCGGCTAATGGCTGCGAGGGCAAATCGGGAGAGCCGAGCACGCCGTAGAGCCCCCAGCTCAGCAGCGGAACGGCAAGCACGGCCACGCTGGCGACCAATCTGGCGCTGCGCGAGGGGCCGGGATTGGCGGTGGCCGTTCGCTCAGCCGCGCCGAGACGCAGGATGCGGCGGCCGATCTCGGCACGCGCTTCTTCAGCCTCCCCCGGCTGGATCAGGCCGCGCGCCATGTCGCGGTCGAGCTCGGAAAGCTGGTCGCGATAGACTTCGAGGTCGTGATCGCCTGCCGGCGACGCGCCCTTCATGCCGCCGGCAAGCGGCAGAAGCACCGCCAGGCTGGCGCCCAGCGTGAGGATTGCGGCTATGACCCAGAACAGCATGGCTCTTCCAATAAAGGCAGAGCCTTGCCCTGCCAACACAAGCATACTGCGACGCTTTGACGGCCGCACCGTCGGCCGTCGGCCTGATTTCGTTCGAAACCTGTCAGGTCAGCGGCGTCCAGCTGCCGTCGGAATTGCGGCAAGCGGTGCCACGCGCGGTGACGCCCGCGCCGCTGGTGTAGACGGTGTGGGTGTACTGGCGGCAATCCTGCGAGCCGACCCGGTAAGGCTGAGCGGCGACGACTTCGCCATAATGCGAGGAGTTGTCGCTCTTCCACGTCACCTTCTGGCCGCTGGTGTTGTATTCCAGCGCCTTGTATTCCGCTTCCAGCCCCTTGCGCTTTTCGGCATCGCTGAGGCCTGAGCCGATCGATCCGCCGACAAGCCCGCCATTCATGGCCGAGACGATGCTGGTCGACACCTTGCCGCCGGCGGGCGGCGTCGAAACAGGCGTGACCGGAGAGGTTGGCCCGCCTCTGCCCAGCGTCGTGCAGCCGGAAACGGCGAGCAGGGCGGAAACGAGCGCGACGCGGATCTTCATGCCGACAACCGGTTCTCTTGAGCGGGATGGAACTGGATGGACTGGGGACCGCGCCATCAAAGGATTTGCACGGCCATAGTGTTGATATTTGTCGGAAATTTGGCCGTTGGCAGCCGCACGCAAATCGATAAAAAACATCAATGAAGGCTCCGCAATCTCACCACCGCCCTCAAGCCGCCCATGCCGGACCGTTCCAGCGCCAGCGAGCCTCCATACTCGTTGACGAGGTCGGCGACAATGGCCAGCCCGAGCCCCGTTCCCGGCTTCGTCTCGTCCAACCTCTTGCCACGCTTCAACACTTCACGCGCGCTGTCCTCGGGAATGCCGGGGCCATCATCCTCTATAACGATTTCAAACAGGTTGCTCATTCCCGGCGAGGGCGCGACCGAAACGGCAGCGGCGCTCTTTGCCCATTTCATCGCATTGTCGAGCAGATTGCCAAGCAATTCCTCCAGATCCTCGCGCTCGCCGGCAAAGACGATTTCGGCCGGCGGCAGCGACAGCGTCAGCCGCGTTTGCGGGTTGAGTTTCTGCAGCACGCGCACCATGCGCTCGACCAGCGGCGAAACCGGCGTGCGGAAAACGACGCTGTCGCGCTGCGCGGCGACGCGGGCGCGCTGCAGATAATGGTCGACCTGCTTCTGCATCGAGGCGGCCTGGTCGGCGATCAGCTGGCCCTTGGCGCCGCCGAGCGCGCGGCCCTCATTGATCAGCACGGCTAAAGGCGTCTTCAGCGAATGGGCAAGGTTGCCGACCTGGGTGCGCGAGCGCTCGACGATGCGCCGGTTGTTCTCGATCAGCGCGTTGGTCTCGCTGGCCAGCGGTTCGATCTCGGCCGGGAAGCTGCCGTCGAGGCGCTGCGCCGTGCCTTCGCGCACCATGGCGAGCGCATTGCGGACCCGGCGCAAAGGCTGGAGCCCCAAGAGGATGGCGATGGCGTTGATGGCGATCATGCCGACGCCGAACAGCGAGAGATAGGTGAGCAGGCGGCGCTGGAAGCTGGCGATCTCCTGCTCGAGCTCGCTGTGGTTGCCCATGACGCGGAAACGGGCGGCGCGGTTCTTGGCGTCGAGAACGAACTCGCTCTCGAACACTTCGAGTTGCTCGCCCTTTATGCCTTCCATCGAGTAGCTGCGCTGGAAGTTCGCGTTGAACGGCACTTCCGCGATGCTGGGCGACAGGATCGAGGTCGTCATCGAGGAGGAATGGATCTCTCCATGCACACCTTCGGAGGCAGGCTCCACCGACCAGTACCAGCCGGAATTCGGCTCGGAAAAGCGCAGATCGCCGAGGTCGGGCGAGCCGGTCAGCGCGCCATTGTCGGAAATGCCGACCGAGCCGATCAGGTTGAACAGATGCGCCGAAAGCAGGCTGTCGAAGCCGCGCTCGCTGGCCTGGCGGTAAAGCGTGGTGATGAGGGTGAAGATGACGACCAGCGTCAGGATCGCCCAGATGGTCGAAAAGGCGATGACGCGAAAGGTCAGCGAGCGCGGCCAAAGCCGCAGCTTCGAAGGCCGGGGGCTTATGGTTGGCTGCAGCGGTTCCGCGTCACGCCTCCGGTTCACGCATACGATAGCCCATGCCACGCACGGTTTCGATCATGTCGATGCCCATCTTCTTGCGAAGCCGGCCGACAAACACCTCGATGGTGTTGGAATCGCGGTCGAAATCCTGGTCATAAAGATGCTCGACCAGTTCGGTGCGCGACACCACCTCGCCCATATGGTGCATCAAATAGGCGAGCAGCCGGAATTCATGCGAGGTGAGCTTGAGCGGCACGCCGTTCACATCGGCCTTGGACGCCTTGGTGTCGAGGCGCAGAGGCCCGCAGGTGAGTTCCGACGAGGCATGGCCGGCCGCGCGCCGGATCAGCGCCCGCACCCGCGCCAACACCTCCTCGATGTGGAAGGGTTTGGTCACATAGTCGTCGGCGCCAGCGTCGATGCCGGCCACCTTGTCGCTCCAGCGGTCGCGCGCGGTCAGGATCAGCACCGGCATCTTGCGGTCGCCGCGGCGCCAGCGCTCGACGACGCTGACGCCGTCCATCTGCGGCAGGCCGATGTCGAGGACGACGGCATCGTACGGCTCGGTGTCGCCGAGGAAATGGCCCTCCTCGCCGTCATAGGCCCGGTCGACGACATAGCCGGCATCGACCAGCGCATCGGCCAGCTGCCGGTTGAGATCCTTGTCATCCTCGACGACGAGCACGCGCATGGGTTGGAAGCCTGTTGTTGGGTAGACGTATAGGCCGATTCCGCTGGCCTGGGAAACGAGAGGATCAGCCCGCCGGAACGACGATTTCCGAGCGGCGCGGACGCTGGCCGTCCTTGCCGGGGACAAGCACGACGATGACGCAGACCTGCTGGCCGCCTCGCGTTGCCTGCGACGCCTTGGCCAGCGTGCCGCCATTCTGCGCGGCGACCTGCTGGCCGATGGCATAGCAATCACCAGCGGCGAGCACGACCGGCTGATCGACCGACGGCTCGACGAGCGGCAGGGCGATCGCCTGCGACGCAAAGAAGCCGGCTGCGGCAAGCGCCAGTACTGCTTTGCGGAGAGGAGGGCCAAGGTTTTTCATGATCACGGTTCTAACGCATACGGGCTGAACGTGAAATGAACAGTGAACGGCCGAAAATCCATGCCCGCAATACCCCCTGCGCGAGACATCCTGTCGATGCCGGGGCTCCCTCGAGCCGGGCTTTGAATTCATAGCCGGAAAATCATTCGATCCGCTACGCTTTTTGGATGCGGATTCTCCGCCCTGCCCTAGCTGGTGTAGGACAGCCCGTTGACGATAGGAGCATGCGATGACGCGCGAGGATATCGCCGATCTCTACCGGGGCTACATCGCCTGCCTGAACGACCAGGATTGGGACAATCTGGGCCGCTTCGTCGGCGAGGAGGTTCAGTATAATGGCGAGACGATCGGGCTATCGGGGTATCGGCGCATGCTGGAGAGTGATTTCGAGGCCATTCCCGACCTGCGATTCAATATCGAACTGTTGATCTCGGAGCCGCCGCGCGTGGCGGCCCGGTTGCATTTCGACTGCCATCCCAAGGGCATGCTGTTCGGCCTGCCCGTCCACGGCAAGCGCGTTTCTTTCGCCGAGAACGTTTTCTACGAATTCCACGACAGCCGCATAAGCGAGGTCTGGTCGGTCATCGACAAGGCCGCCATCCAGGCGCAGCTTTAGGTATTTGTTTTACGCAATTCGGGACGGAAACCGCGACGCACTTTCCTGGAATTGCACAGCGCCAGCTTCTCAGGCTGCGTCCTGGGTCAACGCGCGGAAGCGCAGCAATCCATGATGGACCGCAAGGTCCTCGTCATAGCGGGCTTCGGCGAATTCCAGCGACAGGCGGGTCTGGCCGCGCGAACCGATGGAAAACGCCGCGCTATCGAGGCGCGCCCTGATGCTGTCCATGATGAGGCGTGTCTCGGCCTCGCCTTGGGCCTTCGACCAGATGTGAAAGGTGACGAGTTGGTCACTGTCATCGTCGGCGCCCGTCTCGAGGTCAAAGGCGCTGGTGCGGCCATAGGTGACGTTGGGAAATGCCGCTTTGTCGCTTGCGCTCTCAAGCAGGCCGACGCCGCCCAGCAGCGCCGACAGCGAGGCGTCGGTCTTCAGCCGCAGGAACAAGGCCTGCATCAAATCGCCAGGCGTCGTCATCTATCTCTCCGTTCGCCTGACACGCCTTGAACACCTTTCACGCCGACAGTTTCGCGCGCACCGTAACCGCGTTGCGCTCACTTCGCCAGATCAACGCGCGTGGTCCGGGAGCCGCTTTCGGCGAGCCGGCGCGGCTCGCTGCTGATCATCGTTGCATGGTCCTTGATCACGGCGGTCACGAAGCGGATCACGGCGCGCACGGGCGCCTCATCACCGATCTCGCGGCGATAAACAAGCGAAACGGGGTGGCTGCCGAGAATTTCGGGCGTGAGCCGCACCATGCGCGGTTCCGGCTCGGCCAGCATGCAGGGCATCACGGCCAGCCCAGCACCTCCCAGCGCTGCCGCCAGCATCTCGGTCATCTCGGCGATGCGAAGGACAATCGTCGCGCCCTTGCCATAGGCTTCGATCCAGCGGGCGCCGGGCACGGCCGCAAGGTTGTCATGGAAGCCGATGATCTCGTGCCCGGACAGTCGATGTGGATCGATAGGCATCGGATGGCGATCGAGGTAGGCTCGGGAAGCGTAGAGTGACCAGCCCGAGACGCAAAGCCTGCGCGCGACCAGCGTTTCATCGGCCACGATCCCGATCCGGATCGCCAGGTCGGCCTCGCCATGCCGCAGATCGACGGGACGGCTGCCGCTGGTCAATTCAAGGCTGATGTCGGGACAGGTCTTGTGGAAAGCCGCCATGCGCTCGGCAAAGAAGGGGCTGAACCCAGTCGGCAGCGCCAGCCTGACGCGGTGCGTGCCCGAGCGGGCCAAGGCCATCATCGCCTCGATGGCGCGTTCCAGGTCCTCGCCGAGCGGCAGCAATCTCCGGCCAAGCGGCGTCACCTCGACGCCTTGGGGACCGCGTACGACCAACGAAACCCCGAGCTGAGCCTCGAGGGCCGCCAGGCGCCGGCCGATCGTGGTGTGCCGCACGCCCAGCGCGCGCGCCGCGCCCGACAGCGTTCCCGCCCGCGCGGCGGCGAGAAAGAAGCGCAGATCGTTCCAGTCCGGTTCGCCGGTTGTCGTCACCGGCGCATTCTAGACCAACTCGGCGCTGGATGCTTGTGCGGTTTTGCACAGGCTTGCGCGAAAATCGCCAATGGCCCGATCAGGCCCCCCGCGCGAGGATCGGCCGATCTCCATCAGGAGCAAAGCCATGGACGTCGAAAGCCTGAGAACGATGGTGGCGCGGCATGCTACGTCGGTAAATGCGCTCGCGGCGCTCGGCCTCGCGCTGGATTCGCGACTGCGCGGCATGGCGCTGGATGACGAGGCCGCCCGCCGCGCCGAAGCCGTGCTCGGCAGCCTCGGCGTGTCGGACATAGTTGCCGACGCCAGCGCCGCCGAGCTTTTGCCGGTGCTGGCGGGTATCAAGGTCGATCTGTTGTCGGGCAGCACGCTGCTGTCGGCACCCGGCGCCGAACCCGCGGCCATCCTGCGGCAGGCCTTGGGCGACGTTTCCGCTGGCTTCCCGGCGCTGCTCAAGCGATCGATCGCGCCGCAGCTTACCGGCTTGCCGGAGAGGCTCGATGCGCCGGGCGCTGCCTTCCTCGACATCGGGGTCGGTGTCGGCGCGCTGTCAGTGTCGATGCTGCGGGAGTGGCCGGAGCTGCGGGCGGTAGGCATAGATCCGTCGCCCGACGCGATAGTCCAGGCCCATGCCAATGTCAGAGCGGCCGGGCTTGCGCACCGCATCGCCCTGTACACCGGACTCGGCCAGGAGGTCGCCCTCGAAGAGACGTTCGACCTCGCCTTTGTGCCGACCGCCTTCATTCCCGAAGCGCATGTCAGGGCGATCGTCCCGCGCTGCCGGGAGGCGCTGAAGGCGGGCGGCTGGTTATTGCTGGCAATGGTCAATCAGGGGCCGGACGCGCTGGGAGAGGCGCTGGCCGGTTTCCGCGCCACAATGTGGGGCGGCACGGTTTTCGAGAAAGGCGCGGCACAGGCGCTGGTCGAGGAATGCGGTTATGTCGACACAAGGCTGCTGCGAGGCCCGGCTGGAGCGCTGGTCGCTTTCGTCGTCGGACGCAAGCCGGGCTGACGACAACCGGGCCGGGCTTACGATAACCGGGAGGCTGACCATGAGGCTGTTGATCTTTGGAGCTTCCGGCGCGACGGGCCGCGCTCTCGTCTCGGCGGCGCTGACGGAAGGCCATATGGTGACCGCCTTCGTCCGCACGCCTGGCAAACTCGCCATCAGCCACGAGCATCTGAGCGTGATCATCGGAGACGTGGCCGACCGCCAGGCGGTGGAGGGCGCGATTGCCGGTCACGACGCGGTGTTGAGCTGCCTCGGTGTCGGCGTGCCTTTGAGGCACGATGCGACGGTGATTGCGGGCATCGGCTTCATTGTCGAAGCGATGCAGCGGACCGGTCCGGCCCGCCTCATCTATCAATCCTTCCTCGGCGTTCGCGACAGCCGCCGGCAATTGGGGCCGCTGCTCGGCGGCATCGTCGTGCCGCTCGTGCTGCGCCATGAAGTGGCGGATCACGAAATCAAGGAAAGGCTCATCGCGCAGTCCAGCCTCAACTGGACCATCGTGCGGGCGCCAAAGCTCGGCAACGGCCCCGCAACCGGCAGGTTTCGGCACGGCAACGGCATTCAAGCAAGATCGCTGCTGCCAAGGCTAGCGCGCGCCGACGTGGCGGCATTCATGCTCGCCCAGCTTGGCGAGCCCACATATTCGCACAAAGCCGTGTCGCTGCTTGACTGATCCTCACGACACAGGCGCACCCGCGCGCACCTCACACCGTCGACAACTGTCGGTAGAGTGCGGCATCGAACGACGCCATGATCCCAATCAGCCGAAATCGGCGGCGGTCAGCACATATATGCTCTTGCGAGTGCGGGCATAGGCCTTGCCGGCGACGTCATGGATGGAGCCGGAAGCCGTGTCGAAGGCCGCCAGATAGGTTGCTTCGGCGGTCGCCGTTCCTGGCGGTGCATTGGAAATGGCATCCGCGGCCACAGAGAATGAAATCTGGAACATGCCGTCATGGCCGACGAAGCGAATTCGTCTGCCAGCCTCGTCATAGCTGCGGCTTTGGTTGGGGAATGTGAGGCTCATGATTTTACCTCCGTCGAATCGGCCTTCTTCACTGTGCGCGGTGCCCGCTTCTTTTTCGGCGCAGGGTTCGAGGCTTCGGCAACACGGTCGGCCTCCTCCTTGGCCAGCCGCAACTCCCTCAGCCTTGCCGTCTTGATAGTCCTGGCCTTCGCCTCAGACAGATACTCAGCCGTCGCCTTGTTTCGCTCCACAGTTTTCTTCTGCTTTTCCAGGAAGCGGGCTTCAGCTTTTTCCATGATGGTTTGACTGCCTTCGGCCATCGTCGAAATCTCCTTTTTACGGCTAGAGCGGCGAAATGAATTCACCTGTTAAGATAGTTATTCACAACTGAAATTTCAATTTTCTAAATATTTTGGTCTTTTCGAATCACTGGATCCGATCTTCAAAATAATACTTTTCAATATTTTCGATGCCCACGAATAATTTTTGGCACTCCTATCTATCGAGTGCCAGCAGGTCTATAAGAAGTGCAGCAGCCACTATGGCGGCCCGAACTGGAAAAAATCATGCCCGCCAAGGAAATCAAATTCTCCACCGATGCCCGCGACCGCATGCTGCGCGGCGTCGAGCTCCTCAACAACGCGGTCAAGGTGACGCTCGGCCCCAAGGGCCGTAACGTCGTCATCGACAAGGCCTATGGAGCGCCGCGCATCACCAAGGACGGCGTCACTGTCGCCAAAGAGATCGAGCTCGCCGACAAGTTCGAGAACATGGGCGCGCAAATGGTGCGCGAAGTGGCCTCGAAGACCAATGACCTTGCCGGTGACGGCACTACCACAGCCACGGTGCTGGCCGCTTCGATCCTGCGCGAAGGCGCCAAGCTCGTAGCCGCCGGCATGAACCCGATGGACCTCAAGCGCGGCATCGACCAGGCGGTTGCGGCTGTGGTCAAAGAGATCCAGGCGCGGGCCAAGAAGGTCAAATCCTCGGGCGAGATCGCGCAGGTCGGCACCATTGCCGCCAATGGCGACGACACCGTCGGGGCCATGATCGCCAAGGCGATGAACAAAGTCGGCAATGACGGCGTCATCACCGTCGAGGAAGCCAAGACAGCCGACACCGAGCTCGATGTCGTCGAGGGCATGCAGTTCGACCGCGGCTATCTTTCGCCCTATTTCGTCACCAATGCCGACAAGATGCGCGCCGAGCTGGAGGAGCCTTACGTCCTCATCCACGAAAAGAAGCTCGGCAATCTGCAGGCGCTGTTGCCGATCCTGGAAGCCGTCGTGCAGAGCGGCAGGCCGCTGCTGATCATCTCCGAGGACGTCGAGGGCGAAGCGCTGGCGACGCTGGTCGTCAACAAGCTGCGCGGCGGCCTCAAGGTCGCGGCCGTCAAGGCGCCCGGCTTCGGCGACCGCCGCAAGGCGATGCTGGAAGACATTGCCGTGCTCACCGCCGGCCAGATGATATCGGAGGATCTCGGCATCAAGCTGGAGAACGTCACCCTCGATATGCTCGGCCGCGCCAAGCGCGTGCTGATCGACAAGGACACCACAACGATCATCGACGGCGCCGGCGGCAAGGCCGACATCCAGGCGCGCATCGCCCAGATCAGGGGACAGATCGAGGAAACCACATCCGACTACGACAAGGAAAAGCTGCAGGAGCGGCTGGCCAAGCTTTCCGGCGGCGTCGCGGTCATCCGCGTCGGCGGCGCCACCGAGTCGGAGGTCAAGGAAAAGAAGGACCGCATCGACGATGCGCTGAACGCGACGCGCGCCGCTGTCGAAGAAGGCATTGTTCCAGGCGGTGGCGTGGCGTTGCTGCGCGCCAGGTCGGCCCTGGCCGGACTGACGGGCGCCAATGCCGATGTGACGGCCGGCATCTCGATCGTGCTCAGGGCGCTCGAGGCGCCGATCCGCCAGATCGCCGAGAATTCCGGCGTCGAAGGCTCGATCGTCGTCGGCAAGCTCTCCGACAGCAAGGACCACAATCGGGGTTTCGACGCCCAGAACGAAATCTATGTCGACATGATCAAGGCCGGTATCGTCGACCCGGCAAAGGTGGTGCGGACCGCACTTCAGGACGCCTGTTCGATCGCGGCGCTGTTGATCACCGCCGAGGCCATGATCACCGACATACCGGCCAAAGATGCAGCGCCTTCTCCCGGCGGCGGCGGCATGGGCTACTAACCAATCCCTGCCGCAAGCAAGCTATGCGACACCAGGCGCCGACAAGCTCGACCGCTGATCCGAATACCAACCAAAAAGGAAGGGATCGACGAATGATCACGTTCGCACAGAAGCCGATTGCCGCGCCGACTGAAGCAGCCGAGGAAAACCGCTTCGATCGTATCCGCCGGCTTGCCGCGGAAAAGCACCGGAAAGCCGATGCCGACACTGCGTGCGAGGACCCGCAAAAGGTCGGCGACAAGCGCCCAATGTAATGGGCGCTTGTCGCCGTCACGACACCGGGGCGGCGCCACCTTCCTCGGTGCGCCGCGCGATGAACTCGTCGAGGACATCGGCGGTGGCGGCTGCAGCCGGCGGCGGCTGAAAGTCGGCGAGAATCCGCTTCCAGATGCCGGTCGCGCGCTCGGTCGCCGTCTTCGAGCCGGACTGTGTCCAATTGCCGAAATTCGACCAGTCGGCCACCAACGGCTGGTAGAAGGCCGTACGGTAGCGGGCCATGGTGTGGGCGGCCGAGAAGAAATGACCGCCCGGCTGCACTTCGGCGATGGCCTCGAAGCCGATGGCATCGGCATCGCCCGGTGTGCGCGCGCAAAGCTCGGCGATGGTTTGCAGCGCCTCGATGTCGGTGATCAGCTTTTCCAGGGAAACGCTCAGGCCGCCTTCCAGCCAGCCGGCGGAGTGGATGCAGACGGTGGCGCCCGCAAGCACCGAGCCCCACAGCGCGAACTGCGTCTCATGCGCGGCCTGCGCGTCGGAAATGTTGGCGGCGCTGCCGCCGCCGGAGCGCCAGGGCAAGCCGGTGTAGCGGGCCAGTTGGCCGGCCCCGAGCGTCGCCTTGATATGTTCCGGCGTGCCAAAGGCCGGGGCGCCCGACTTCATGTCGACATTGGACGAGAACGAGCCATAGACAACCGGCGCACCGGGCCGCACGATCTGGGCAAGCGTCAGGCCGGCCAGCGCTTCGGCATGCTGCAGCGTCAGCGCGCCGGCGACCGTGATCGGCGCCATCGCGCCAGCCAGGCAGAAGGGCGTGATGATCAGGACCTGACCAGCCTTGGCAAAATCGATAATGCCTTGCGCCATCGGGATGTCCAGTTGGCGTGGCGAGTTGGTGTTGATGACGGTGTAGCAATAGGCGCCGGCGCGGAACTGATCCTCGGATAAACCGCGCGCCAGGCGGATCATCTCGAAACCATCCTCGACCTGCGGCGTGCCGCGCGCGAAGACGAACGGGAACTTGTCCGACAGCGTCAGCTGCGCCCGGTTGGAGGCGTAGTGGCGCAGGCGGTTGTCGATGTCCTGCGGCTCGACGCAGGGCCCGAGCATATGCAGCACGTCGAAATGCTGGATCAGCTTGATGAATTCCTCGAAGGCGGCGAGCGTCCCCGGCCGGCGGCCGCGCTCGAGATCGGTGACATTGGGGGCGCCAGATCCGGCCAGGAACGTCATCGAGCCTAGCTCGAGCGTCAAATCTCGCGATCGGTCACCGCCGAGGGCGGGGATCGAGCGCGGCGCCGCGGCGAGTGCGGCCTGGACCATGTCGCGGCCGATCTTTACCATCTGGCTGTCCTCGTCGACCAACGCACCGGCCTTGGCGTAGATCGCTCGCGCGGCGGGCAGCAGCACCTTGATGCCGAGTTCTTCCAGCACGCGCAGCGCCGTGTCGTGGATCGCCGCCACCTGGTCGTCGGAAAAGATCGGCTGCGGCAGGAAGGGGTTCTTCAGCGACCGGTAATTCGGGTGCCGGCTCGACTCGCTGCCCGCTTCGCCGGTGCGTCCCCGCCGGCGCTCGCGCCTGAGATCACGTGCGGCCTCGTCAATCATGGCGGTTCCTCCTCATTGCCGCATCGCCTTGCCTTGAGCGTCGTAAGGCGAGACCGCGATGATGCGCGCAGGCCGTTCGACCCCGACAATGTGGACGGAAAGTTCGGTCCCCTCCCCGGCGAAATCGTCATCGAGCAACGCCAGGGCGACGCTCTTGCCGACCGTGTAGCCATAGCCTCCGGAAGTGACGAAGCCGACGCGCCGCCCCTTGTACCAGACCGGCTCGAAGCCGCTGGCATCGGCGTCGACCGCATCGACTTCCAGCGTCACGATGCGCCGCGCGACGCCAGCCTCGCGCTCCTTGAGCGCCGCCTCGCGGCCGATGAAATCGCCCTTGTCGAAAGCGATGAAGCGGTCGAGTCCGGTCTCGCCGGGCGTGTAGCCTTGCGTGAATTCGCGCGACCAGATGCCAAAACTCTTTTCCAGCCGCAGCGAATTCAGCGCGTAGTAACCGATCTCGGCAAGGCCGAGGTCCTCGCCGGCTGCAAGCAGCGTCTCGCGCAGGGTCGAATGCAGGGTGGCCGGGCAATTGATCTCGAACCCAAGCTCGCCGGCGATCGACAGCCGGGAAACCCGGGCACGAACCATGCCGATGTCGAACGCGCCACAGGCCATGAAGGGGAAGGTTCTGGCGGAGAGGTCCCGATGCGTGGTTCGTTCGACGATCTTCCTTGCATTCGGCCCGGTGACGAGGAAGCCGGATACGGCATCGGAAATATCGGTGACCGTGACGCCATCCGTCAGATGCGCCTCGAACCAGCGCATATGGAATTCGCGCAAATAGTAGGAACCCATGATCCAATACTCGCCGTCCCAATTGAGCACGGTGAGATCGCCCTTGAGCCGGCCGTCAGACCCAAGCATCGGCGCAAGCCGGGCCCGCCCCGGCGTCGGCAGCCGGCAGGTGAGCAGCCGGTCGAGCCAGGCCTCGGCGCCGGGGCCTGACACGGTGTAGCGCGAAAAGGCCGTGGTATCGACAAGGCCGGCGGCGCGGCGGACCTGCAGCACCTCGTCGCCGACGATGTCGAAAGCGTTGGAGCGCTTCAGCGTCGTTTCCTCGCGAAAACCCATCGGTGCGAAATAGGCCGGGATTTCCAGTCCCCACGATGCCGTCCACTCGGCGCCGGCGGCCGTCATGCCGTCATAGGCGCCGGGTCGCTTCAGCGGCCGGCCGGCCGGCAGCCGCTCATTGGGGAAGGTCATGACGAAGCGGCGGGCATAGAACTGGCGTGTGGTTTGCCGCAGATATTCGCGGTTGGCGGCAAACGCACCGTAGCGGGCGATGTCCATGCCGAAAATGTCGGCTTGCGGCTCGCCATAGATCATCCATTCGGCCAGCGACTTGCCGACGCCGCCGCCTTGGCTGAAGCCGGCCATGACGCCGCAGGCGACCCAATAATTGCGCAGTCCCCTGACCGGGCCGACCAGAGGGTTGCCATCCGGCGTGAAGGTGAAGGCGCCGTTGACCCATTTGCGGATACCGGCCGTGGCAAGGCATGGAAAGCGCTCATAGGCTTTTGCGAGCTCCGGGCTGATGCGGTCGATATCCTCGGGGATCAGCTCGATGCCGTAGTCCCACGGCGCGCCGTCCATGTTCCAGTGCTTCGGGTTCTGCTCGTAGACGCCGAGCAGCACGCCCTTCCGCTCCTGCCGCAAATAGGAGAAGCCGTCGAGATCGACGGCGAGGCCGAGTTCCTTGTCCAGCGCCGCTACTTCCGGGATGTCCTCGGTGACGAAATAATGGTGCTCCATCGGCGTCACCGGCAGGTCGACGCCGGCCATCAAGCCGACCTGCTTGGCCCACAGGCCGCCGGCATTGACGACATGCTCGGCGATGATCGTGCCCTTCTCGGTGACGACGTCCCAGCCGCCGTCGGCGCGTGGCCGCAACTCGACGACGCGGTTGCGCAAGATGACATCGGCGCCGCGCTTTTTGGCCGCTCCGGCATAGGCATGCGTGGTGCCGTAAGGATCGAGATGGCCCTCGTTCGAATCATAGAGGCCGCCGAGCACGCCGCCGACATCGACGATCGGACAGATTTCCTTGATCTCTTCCGGGCTCACCAGACGGGCCGTCTCGATGCCGACCGACTGGAACACCGCCCAGGCCGATTTCAGCCATTCCCAGCGCTGCGGGTCGCTCGCCATGTTGACGCCGCCGGTCATGTGCAGCCCGGCATTCTGGCCGGATTCCGCCTCGATCTCGCGATAGAGCTTGATCGTGTAGTCCTGCAGCGCCGCGATATTGGGATCGGCGTTGAGCGCATGGAAACCAGCGGCCGCGTGCCAGGTCGAGCCCGCCGTCAGCTCGGCGCGCTCGATGAGCGCCACATCGCTCCAGCCGAACCGCGTCAGGTGATAGAGCACCGAGGCGCCGACCACGCCTCCCCCGATGACGACTGCCCGGTAATGCGACTTCACGAGCCTCTCCCTCTCGTTGGAGGCCCTTACGATACATAGACTGTACATATGTGTCTAGACACTTCTGTCCAGAGCTTGCACAGCGCTCCGCGCCGTGCCTATTGTGCAGGCATGATCATGACTGCTCCCCGGGACGAGCCGGCGCTCGGCAATATCAAGGTGACCCGCGCGGACTGGATCAACCTCGCGCTGCAAACGCTGATTTCCGACGGCATCGAGAGCGTGCGCGTGCTGACGCTGGGACAGAAGCTCGGCGTCTCACGCTCCAGCTTCTATTGGTATTTCGAGAGCCGGCAGGACCTGCTTGACCAGTTGCTCGCGCATTGGCACGAGACCAACACCAAGGCGATCGTCGAACGCGCCCAGCGCCCCGCCGAAACCATCATCATGGGCGTGCTGAACGTGTTCGAATGCTGGGCCGACGAGCGCCTGTTCGACCCGCGGCTCGATTTCGCCGTCCGCGAATGGGCGCGCCGCTCCGACGACGTGCGGCGCATGATCGACAAGGCGGACGACGATCGCCTCAGCGCGATCCGCGACATGTACCGCCGGCACGGCTATGACGGCGAGGAGGCCTTCATCCGCGCCCGCGTGCTCTACTACATGCAGATCGGCTATTACGTGCTCGACCTGAAGGAACCGGTCGAGGCGCGCGTCAGCCATCTGGCAGCCTATCTGCGCGCCTTCACCGGCCTTGAGCCGAGCGAGGCGGATGTGGCGCATTTCATGCGCTTCATCGCGGCGCGGTGATATCGCCGAGCACGACCAGCCTTAGCGTTCAACAAAGCTTGTGCTGTGGCTTCGCTGCCCTTGTGAGCGGTGATAAAATGGTCGAATAGTTTGACAGGGTGCCACCCTGAAACTGCCCGCACGCAGTTTTCGGGCAAAAGTGCGTCGGGCGGAAGTCGAATGGCAGGTCCTTCGAAACCACACAAGAGAAGAGGCCGGATCGCTTCGGCGCTGCTCGGCGTCGACGCGTGGCTCGATTCCTCGCTCTATGAGATCGGTTTCAAGGCGGGCGAATTCTGGGAAGCCGCGACCATCTTTTCCCGCCGTTTCCGTGTGCATGGCTGGCGCCGCGCCATCATCGAGGTGCTGAGCGAGGGCTTCACCATGGGTGCCGGCGGCTTCGTGGTGCTGCTCGCGCTCGCCATGCCTGCCTTCGACATCACCACCGGCGACTGGCGCAACCAGGGCGACTTCGCCGTCACCTTCCTCGACCGCTACGGCAACGAGATCGGCCAGCGCGGCATCATCCAGCGCGATTCCGTGCCGGTCGACGAGATGCCCGACATCGTCATCAAGGCGGTGCTGGCGACCGAGGACCGGCGTTTCTTCGACCATTACGGCATCGATGTGCTCGGCCTGTCGCGCGCGATCTTCGAGAATGTGCGCGCCAATTCGGTGGTCCAGGGCGGCTCCAGCATCACGCAGCAGCTCGCCAAGAACCTGTTCCTGTCCAACGAACGCACCTTGGAGCGCAAGATCAAGGAAGCTTTCCTGTCGCTATGGCTGGAAGCGAACCTGTCCAAGAAGGAGATCCTGCAGCTCTATCTCGACCGCGCCTATATGGGCGGCGGCACGTTCGGCATCGAGGCGGCGGCGGATTTCTATTTCGGCAAGAGCGTCAAGGACCTGAACCTTGCCGAGGCGGCAATGCTGGCCGGCCTGTTCAAGGCGCCGACCAAATACGCCCCGCACATCAACCTGCCGGCGGCGCGCGCGCGCGCCAATGTGGTGCTCTCCAACCTGGTCGATTCCGGCTTCATGACCGAGGGCCAGGTGCTGCAGGCGCGGCTGCATCCGGCCGACGTCGTCGACCGCGGCGAGCAGAAGAGTCCCGACTATTTCCTCGACTGGGCGTTCGACGAGGTGAAGAAGATCGCCAAGCCCGGCCAGCACTCGCTGGTCGCCCACACCACCTTCGACGCCAACATCCAGAAGGCGGCGGAGGAGTCTGTCGAGTTCCACCTTCGCCAGTTCGGCAAGGAGTACAACGTCACCGAAGGCGCAGTGGTGGTGATCGAGACCAATGGCGCGGTGCGCGCCATCGTCGGCGGCCGCGACTATGGCACCTCGCAGTTCAACCGCGCCACCAAGGCGCTGCGCCAGACCGGTTCGTCCTTCAAGCCCTATGTCTACGCCACAGCGATGGAGCACGGCTTCACGCCGGACTCGGTGGTTTCGGGCGGCGCCGTCAGCTGGGGCAGCTGGTCGCCGCACAACTACAGCGGCGGGTCGGCCGGCAATGTCACGCTGCTCACGGCGATCGCCAAGTCGATCAACACGGTGCCGGTGCGGCTCGCCAAGGATTACCTCGGCATCAGCCCGATCAAGGCGATGGCGGAATCGATGGGCGTGGAATCGCCGCTGGAATCGCACAAGACCATGGTGCTCGGCACGTCCGGCATGACCGTGATGGACCAGGCGACCGGCTACAGCGTCTTTGCCCAGAACGGCTTCGTCGGCTCGCGCCACGGCATCACCCAGCTCGTCACCCGCACGGGCGAAGTGGTCTATGACTGGGCCAAGGACGCGGCGCCGCCGCACCGGGTGCTGTCGGAAAAGGCGCTGAAATACATGAACACCATGCTGGCGGCGGTACCCGTCATCGGCACGGCGAGACGCGCCCAGCTTCCGAACATCGTCGTCGCCGGCAAGACCGGCACGACGCAATCCTATCGCGACGCCTGGTTCGTCGGCTTCACGGGCAATTACACGGCCGCCGTCTGGCTCGGCAATGACGATTTCACGGCGACCAACAAAATGACCGGCGGCACCCTGCCGGCAATGGTCTGGCAGCGGCTGATGGTCTATGCGCACCAGAATATCGACCTGAAGCCGATCCCCGGCATCGATCATCCATGGGTCGATCCTGAGGTGGCGGCCAAGGCCGAGGAAGCGGCGAAAAAGGAAGCCGACACCGCAGCGGCGCAGGCCGAGGCCGAACGTCCGCCGGTGCTTTCCAACCGCACCACCCAGACGCTGAGGGACATGACCAAGACGTTCCAGGCCGCCCCCGTGCTCGACGCACCCACCCTGCCGGAGACGCTTTCGGCGCTTTAGAACCGCCCCCGCGCGAAGCCGGCTTGCCACGGCACCCCGCGCCGCGATATCCCGGGCAACTTCCTCTGTTTGCGGCTCTCATGCTCAAGAACGCCATCCTGACGCTGCTTTCGCTTGCCATAGCCATCGGGCTTGGCGGCTACAGCGTCTGGTATGCGCTCAATGCGCAGGACGGCGTCGGTGCGATCCGCATCGGCCAATGGACCGCCTTCCCCGAAGTCGGAACGCTGGACGCCGACCCCTATTCCAAGGCGCGCGTGGCGCGCGAGGGCGTGCTGGCGCTCGGCCGGGCCGAGGGGCTCGCCTTCGTCGCCGAGCGCGACGATGCAGGCGAGCCGCTGAAACGCGAATGCGCCTACACGATCGAGGGCGGTTATCCGACCGCCCGGTTCTGGACGCTCTATGCCGCCGACCAGTCGCTTGGCGTGATCGGCACCGGCAAGCCGAGGCAGGCGGCGCTGCAGTCCTACGAAGTGCTGCGTCAGCCGGACAATTCAGTCGTCATCTCGGTCGGCAACCGCCCGGCCCCCGGCAACTGGCTGCTGACCGGCGGCTCCGGCAAGATGTACTTCGTGCTGACCTTCTACGACACGCCGATCGCCTCGAGCACAGGCCTGTCCGACGTGACGCTGCCGCGCATCATGAAGGCGGGCTGCAATGCGTAGCCTATTGCACGCCCTGATCCTCGGCTTGCTCGGTGCCGGCATCGTGCACATCGTCGTGCTGTTCCTGGTGCCTGAATTTTCCGAGCGCGATGCCTGGTCGCGGCTGGCCCTGGCCTCCGACCTCTACAAGATGACGCGGCTGGACGCCGAGGCCGGCGGCGCACCGGTGGTGAAATCGGTCGACCCGCTTTTTTATGCGGCCGCCTGCCGTTTCGATCTCGCCGACGGACTGGTGCGGATCAAGGCGCCGGGCGACGTGCCGTTCTGGTCGGCGTCGGTCTACGACAGCAGCGGCCACAACCTCTATTCCTTCAACGACCACAACGCCAATGGCGAAAAGCTTGACACGGTGGTGCTGACGCCAGCGCAGATGATCGATATGCGGCGCGACCTCCCGGAGGATTTGCAGGGCGCGATCTTCGTCGAGGCGCCGATCGAGGAAGGCATTTTCGTCGTCCGCGCCTTCGTGCCGGACGAGAGCTGGAAGCCGATCGTGTCACGCTTCCTCGAGCAGAGCGCCTGCGAATTGCAGGATTATTGACGCAAGCAATTTTCCAGGAAAAAACGTGAAGCGGTTGGGCTCGGCGACTTCGCTGCAGCCTTCCGTCCGGAATTGCTATCAGTGATGCGGCGAGGAAGGTGACGGCGAGGCAGGTTTGTCCGGGCTGCCTTTGCCGGGCTGCACTTCACTAGCCTGCGGACGCAATTCGTAGCGGACGCCGGGGAAAATGATGACCGCCGCCGCCGTCGCGGTGTCGTGACTTGCTCGATTTACAGGTGCCGCTCGCGGCACAAAAGATAGGACCATGCCCATGGTTCGCGCATTCCTCTCGGTTTGACCGGAGCACAACGCAACGCCTCCAAAGTTGATTAAGAGGCGTAGAGGGTTAACGGAGCGCTAACGGATCGCGGCTAATTTGATGTTTGTTTTTCCTGGAATTGCGAAACCGGCCCGGCTGGATTGCGCGGTTCAGGACTGTGTCGAGTATCGGGCGTATCCTCCGTGTCATCTTCGGATTTCAGGCAAATCGCTATCCGGACCGAAGCGGGAAAGGCCGAAAGGCTGTTCCGCGCCGCCGTGTCCGCCTTCTGCTCGCTGACGCGCCCCTCGCGGCGCGAGATCGCCCAGCTCGAGGACCTGACGCTGCCCCTGTTCGACAACGTATCGGTCGAGTCGCGCCGCTATGTCGCCGCTGCCCTTTCCGAATGCGAATATGCGCCGACCGCGCTGGTCAGGCGGCTGGCCCAAGAGCCGGTCGAGATCGCCGCCCCGCTGCTCACCCGCTCCAACGCGCTGAGCGACGTCGACCTAATCGCGCTGATCGGCCGGCACGGGCTGCCGCACGCGCGCGCCATTGCGCGTCGCAAGGAGCTCAACCCGACGATCGCCGACCTGATCCGCGTGCTGGAAAGGCCGACGCTGGTCAAGACGCGGCCGCCGGGGACAGTCACCAGGCTTGCGCCGAAACCAGAGCCCGTAACCAAAGCGGACACCAGTTCCGTGCCCGGCGATGCAGCGGAGAATGCTAGGCGCCGCCTGCGTGCGATGATGCGCCCGGCCGACGAAAGTGCGGACGTCAACACCTTCCTCGGCCAGCCGGCCTATGTGAAGTTGCGCGAGACGGCGCTGACCGGCAACGCGGCCTTCTTCCAGACCGCCCTTGCCGACACGCTGGACATCGACTTCGCGACCGCCCGCTCGGTGACCGGGCAGCCAAGCTATACCGCATTGCTTGCGGCGCTGCGCGCTCTCGACCTCGGCGAAGACAGGGCGTTCCTGATCGCGGTTGCGGTCTATCCCGGCGAGTTTCCGCATCCGCAGGCGATCCGCCTGTTCCTCGACCGCTACCGGCTGCTGCACCGCGAGGCGGCGCTCGACAAGGTACGCGCCTGGAAGGCCGAGACCTTGTCGCAGGCCATCCGCGGCAAGGCGCCCGACACTATCAGTGCAGAACGGCGCGATGTGTCGAACAGCGACGAAGCCAGCGGCAGCCTCAAGGCCTCCTGAACTGTTCAATCAGTCTTCACCGAAAGAAGCTGGTCGACCGGAACGGCTCCCGCTTCGATCTCGACCACCCAGATGTCGGGATCGAATTTCTTCTCCCGCTCCAACCGCGCATCGAAGGCCGAGCTATCGTCGCCGGCATCGAGCAACGTGAAAAAGCGATCGTCTGGCCTGGCCGAATCGTAGCTCGTCTGCGGCGCCGGCCCATAGAGCGCCACCTCGCCCAGGCGCCCGCGCGACAGCACGAAGACAGCGCCCGCCTCGGTCGCGCCGCGCTTGACGACCGCGGCAAAGCCGCCAGCGCCGAACACGCGGCGCACAAGGGCCGAAACCCAAAGATCGGTGGTTACGCGCATGGGAAGGTTCCGGATGACACTCAGGCATCTAACAAATCTTGTTAGACATTGTGAAGACCGCTATATAAAGAGCGATGAAAAGCCAAGCAATGCGCACCCTCACTGTATCGCTCACGCCGAAGCAGGCTGCCCGTCTGCAGGACGCGGTCGAGAGCGGCGACTACGCCTCGAACAGCGAAATCGTCCGGGAGGCCCTCAGGCTGTGGGAGCGCCGCGAGGAGCTTCGCGTGCTCGAACTCGCACAGCTGAAGCAGGCTTACGACGAAGGGATGGCAAGCGGCGAAGGTCAGGAAGTCGATCGCCGCGCCTTTCTCCGTGCCCTGAAAGCCGAGCGCACGGAACGTGGCTAGCTATCGACTTACACCTCGCGCAGAACAAGATCTCAAGAACATTTGGCGCCATATTGCGGCCGACAACGAACGGGCGGCGGACAAGCTCATTGGGCGTATTTTCGACAAGCTAGAACTCGCCTGCAATCATACAAACATGGGCATTGCCCGGCCAGAGTTGAGCGCCACTGCCCGTGTCCTCTTAGAGGGCCGATACGTCGTTATCTATGAGCCCGTGGACTACGGCATCTTAGCAGTAGCAATTGTTCATGGGATGCGAGATCCCGAACATTGGCTCGAGTAACCAGTTTTCGGACTGTCGCCGCTCAGTTCGTCAGGCCGATCTGGCGCATCTTGACATAGACCGCTTCGTCCGGCTCGCCGGTGTCGGGCAGACCAAAAAGGGCCTGGAATTCCTTGATCGCGGCCTTGGTGCGGGCGCCGACCTTGCCGTCGAGCTGCATGTCATTGTTGCCGAAGGCCTTGAGGCCGGCCTGGATCTTGACGATGCGGGCGTCGGGCGATTGCGTGGCGCCATCGGCCGGCGCAGAGACCGGGATTGCGGGCGGCTTGGCGGCGGAAGCGTTGGCGGCGCCATCGGCCGGCCGCAGCGCCGGGTGGGGAATGGCCGCCGTCGTCTGGCGGGCGCCAAGCTGGTCGAGCAGTGCTGTGTCGACGTCGCCCGACCCCGGCAGGCCGACTTTCAGCTGATAGGCCTGGATCGCCTTGCGCGTGGCCGGGCCCGAGAGCCCGTCGACCGTGCCGTCGTAGAAACTGAGGTCCTTCAGAATGCCCTGCACCTGCTGGACGACAGGATCCGGCTTCGGCGCCGGCTGCGCCGGCGCCTGGCGCACGATGTTGATGGTGGTTTCCGGCTCGTTGGAGACGGTATGCGGGAAATTCTCGATGCTCCTTGTGGCGAAGAAGGCGCTGGTGTGCGGAAAGGGCTGATACCAGAGCGCATTGGCGGACACATAGAACAGCGTCACCAGGAAGGCGGTTGAACCGCCGACCAGAACCGGATTGCTTGCGATCAGTTGACCGACGGCAACCGCACCCTCGGCAAAGACGCCGCGCTCGGGTTCGACCACCTTAGGCCGTTTTGCGGAGCGAGCCATTCCTCTCCCCATCTGTATCCCCCTTCGGCTTGACCGCCGGCATGGCCAACACACCGGAAGGCGTACCGGCATGCCGCTTCGGCCCGTTCACCGGCAGGCCGATCGTCACCGTGGTGCCCTCACCCGGCGCGCTCTCGATCGACATCGTGCCGTCGTGCAGCGCCACCAGGCCCTTGACCAGCGACAGGCCAAGCCCGGTTCCCTCGAAACGGCGCGTGTAGTCGTTATGGATCTGCATGAACGGCTTGCCGAGATTGGCCATATCCTCCTCGGCGATGCCGATGCCGGTGTCGCTCACCCAGAAATGCAAGCGCGTACCGACGCGCTTGGCGCCGATCACCACGCTGCCGCCATCAGGCGTGAACTTGACCGCGTTCGATGCGAGATTGATCAGGATCTGCTGCACCGCGCGGCGATCGGCGTTGATCTCGCCGGCATCCTGCGCGATCTGCGTGGCAAGAACTATGCTCTTGGCGTCGGCCAGCGGCCGCATCATCGAGCGGCACATGTCGACAGCCTCGACAAAGCGGAACGGCTCCAGCTCGGTCGCGTAGGCGCCCGCCTCGATGCGCGAGACATCGAGGATCGAGGTGACGACGGACAGGAGATGTTGGCCGGACTCCCTGACCAGGCCGACATATTCCTTCTGGCGCGGATCCTTGAAGGCGCCGAACATCTCATGCAGCAGCATGTCGGAAAAGCCGATGATGGCGTTGAGCGGCGTGCGCAGCTCGTGGCTGACCACGGCCAGGAAGCGGCCCTTGGCCACTTCGGAGGCCGCGGCGGCCTCCCTGGCGTCCGCAAGCTCCTCGCGCAGCGCAGCCACATCCTCGTTCTCGCGTAGGACCAGGGTGAAGAGATCGCGGTCGGCTTCGCCGCGCATCAGCTCGAGGCTGAACGGACGGAAATTGTCGGCCGCGGCGGAACCCTCGCGCGGCAGGCGAATGCGCAGCTCGAGCCGGCGCTTCGGCGCACCCTCGCGCATGTCGGCCAAAGCGGTGAGATAGGCGACGCGGTCGGAAAGATGGACGCGGTCGAACAGGCCGGTGCCGAGCAGGAGCTCCGGCGCCAATTTCAGGATCGAACGCGCCTTGGCGGACGCGTCGAGCACTTCGCCCTGACGCCCGAGGCGCAGCACGACGGCGTCGATGACGTCCTCGAGGCTATCGACGGCAGGCTCCGCCGGCCGCAAGCCGGCCGGACTGGCGAAGGCGGCGGCACGCGGCAACAGCGTCAGCGCCCAGGCGAGCGGCAGCAGCCAATGCCAGGCGGCGATTTCGCCGAGCGGCAGGATCTGGCCGGCAAAGGGCTGCAGCACGACAGCGCCAACCGCCGCCAGCGCGCTCGACAACGCAGCGCGCCGCGACCCCGAGACCCACCAGGTTTCGACCGGCAATGCGACGACAAGCAGCGCGACCGGCGAGGCCAATCCGCCCGCAGCCGCCATGGCGCCGGCAAGGGCAAGGCCGCCCAACACGATCGCCATGCGGCCGGCGAGCGCCATATAGCCGGTGGCGGCCACCAGAAGCGCGGCGAACCAGCACAGGCCGAAGGCGGCAAAGATGGCGGCCATGGTGACGGCCGCGCCGAGGCTCGAGGTGACCAGCGTGACCGCGGCGCCGGCAGCGAGGAAGGGCGCGGCCAGCATGACGCCGATGAAGCGGCGCTGGCGCAGGCGTTCCGCCTCACCCGTCACCGTCGGGTGAACCATGCGTTCGCAACCGGCGGCAACCGCGCCAGGCAATTGAACATATCTGGCTGAAATCGAACTCAACGCACGCATACCCGGTCGTGAAAAACGCCCTGCCTGGCAGGTGACTCATCAATTGGCTTGAAACTCGCATCCAGCGTTTAAGGAATGGATAAGGCTGGCGAAGCCGGCGACCCGCCCCAAGGCAAATATTGTGCTGCCGGCCCCGCAAAGCACGCCGAGTTGGCGCCATGGTAAACGGCGGGTTAGCCGTGAGGCCCATGCCAAAACGGATCGAAACTTGACCCGGCTAACCACTTTCAAGAAACAAAGTCGTTTAATAACAATATGATATATGGTTATTGTAAAGTTAATGCGATCGATGAGATTCGAGACAAGTCCGTTTCAAAACCAATTCCTTTCGAATTTGCCTAAAATTTGAGGAAAATTCGCGACTTCGGTGCAAGCCGTCCTTTGCGTGAATGTGCCACTATCGTGCCCATAAAAGAGGTCATGCCGATGGATGCATGATCCGCCACGGATGGGCGCTGTCCATCCCGGATGAGAGGCAAGTAACATGGGCTTTCTGATCAGGATGGCTTTCTGGTTTTCGCTGGTGCTGCTGGCGCTGCCGCTCGGCGTTGGGCCGGGTGAAGACGGTCAGCAAAGCGTCGGGCCGATCCAGGCACTGTTTGCGGCGCGCGAGGCGGTCGGCGACATAGCGGGGCTCTGCGAGCGCAAGCCCGATGTCTGCGAAACGGGCAAATCGGCCATGTACACCATTACCGTTCGCGCCAAGGAAACGGCCAAGATCGCAGCGGCCATGATCGACGACCAGCAGTCCGGGCAGGCAAGCGCGCCTGAGACGAAGGTCGCGGATAGCTCCGTCACGACCACCGGCAGCGTCGCCGAGGACATCGTGCTGCCTGCCAAGGTCAACATCCCGGTGATGTTGACGGCGAAGAACTGAGATTTCTTTCAATTCCGGAGGGAAAACCCGCTACGCACTTTTCCTGGAATTGCTCTCTCTTTGGTTTGGCGCAATTCCGGACGGAGGCTACGGCGAAGTCGCCGAACCTGACCGCTACGCACTTTTCCTGGAATTGCTCTAACGCCGCGGGCCAGTCCGACCTCTCGACGCCCGCGGCGTCTTTCTTTTTTCCGTGACGCGGCAGCGCCGGGACACTATATGCGGGGCAAATGACTACCCCGATCCAAACGATCCGCGACGATTTTTCCCTGCTCGACGAGTGGGAGGACCGTTATCGCTACGTGATCGAACTCGGCGAGGGCCTGCCGCCTTTTCCCGATGAGGACCGCACGGCCGTGAACAAGGTGCCTGGCTGTGTGAGCCAGGTGTGGCTCACCACGGAGCACGGAACGGGCGCCGATCCGGTGATCAGCTTCCAGGGCGATTCGGACGCCCATATCGTGCGCGGCCTCGTCGCCATCATGCTGGCGCTGTTTTCGGGCCGGCGGGCAAGCGAAATCCAGAACACCGACGCCGAAGCGACGCTGAAGGAGCTCGGCCTCGACGAGCACCTGTCGCCGCAGCGCGCCAACGGCCTGCGCTCGATGGTCAAGCGCATCAAGCGCGACGCGGAAGCGGCGCTGAAGCAGACGGCCTGATCCGGGAGCTTCAAAAGCAAACGGCGCCCCAGGGGGCGCCGTCGAACTGCTTGAAGGGCTGAGACCGATCAGCGGCCCTTGCGCTTGCGGCCCAGGCCCATCTTCTTGGCGAGCTGCGAGCGGGCGGCCGCGTAATTGGGAGCCACCATCGGGTAGTTGGCGTCCAGGCCCCACTTCTCACGATATTCCTCCGGCGTGAGATTGTAGTGGGTCATCAGGTGCCGCTTCAGCGACTTGAACTTCTTTCCGTCCTCGAGACAGACGATGTAGTCGTCATGGACCGAGCGCTTCGGGTTGACGGCCGGTTTCTGCTTCTCGGCCGACGGCTGCTCCGGCGAGCCACCGACACGGCCCAGCGCGGCATGGACGTCGGCGATAAGGTTCGGCAGTTCCCCAACCGGCACCGGGTTGTTGCTGACATAGGCGGCGACGACATCGGCGGTCAGCTCGATCAGCGCATCACCGTTTTTCGAAGGTGTTTCGACGATTTCCATAATGCTAAAGCCCCAACGAGAGTTGTTTCTAAAACTGCGCCCTTTTTTCCGAGATCGGGCATCGCACGAATTTCATGCAGGAAAGCCCCTGCGATTCGTGTCGCTTATCTTAATGACGCCGCATTGCAAGTAAGTCAATTCGTATATTGACTTATATTCGTCGATAATCATCAAATATTGCTGATTCAGCTTCAAAATTTCGTGCGCCGTGTAACTTCGCGAGATTTTTCTGGCCAGACCAGCATGCCGTGACGTTACGTCATCAGTGTGTTAGACATCCGATCGCCACCCGACATGGCGCTCAATGCTTGGCCAATGCTTGGATGCCTGTTGCGCCGGCGCGACGAATCCTGTTGCACAGCGGAGCGCAAAAACGTCGCCTTGGTGGCCGAGCCAACGAGGCGAGGTGACGGGATCCCTCAATAGGGCGCGATATATTTGCCGTAGACCCAGCCGGTGACGAAATGGCCATTCTGCGCGGGATCGTGCCAGACCTCGCACCAACGATAGCGGATCGCCAGGCGCTGCTTCCACTGCGGCTGCCGGGCGATATCGAGCAGGTTCACGCCACCGGTGCAGCGGCCGGTCATCTGCAGCACGGTGCCGTTCGGATATGCGGCCTGCTTTTGCGATGCGTTGGAGGGATACTTTCGTGCATTAAGCGTGTCGCCGAACGGCACGCCCGACACTTGCCAGGCGGCAAAGACCGTTGCATGAGACCGGTTGGAAAAAGCCAAAGCTGCCACGGCGACGGCAACGGCCATTGCGATAGAAACACAGGATTTCATCTTTCCCCCTTCAACTTGGCTTCTGTAGACCATCTTGAACCGCGCCCCTTGAACCGCCGCTGAGCGGCGTGTTCATTTGTCATTCAAGCAAATTCCGCAGCGAGACGTAATGACCAGATCTTCCGCTTTCCCGACCGCCAGTCCGCCGATGCCTGACAAACATCCGGTCTCCGACACGCATCACGGCATCACCCGCAGCGACGACTATGCCTGGATGCGGGCCGACAACTGGCAGGCCATGTTCCGGGACCCCTCCCTGCTCGACGGCCGGATCCGCGCCCATCTCGAGGCTGAAAACGCCTATCAGGCCTTACTGATGGCAGGCACGACGGATCTGCGCGGCAAGCTGTTCGCCGAGATGAAAGGGCGCATCAAGGAAGACGATTCGACGGTGCCGATGAAGGACGGCCCCTACGCCTATGGCTCGTCGTTCCGGCAGGGCGGCGAGCAGCCACGCTATTTCCGCACGCCGCGCGACGGCGGCGCCGACGAGATCCTGCTCGACGGCGACGCGGAGGCCGAGGGCAAGGCCTATTTCCGGCTCGGCGGCGTGGATCATTCGGCCGACCACAAGAAGCTGCTCTGGGCCTTCGACGACAAGGGTTCGGAGTTCTTCACGCTGCGCGTGCGCGATCTTGCCAGCGCCAAGGAATTGGCTGACCAGATCCCGGACACGGGCGGCGGCGGGGTGTGGAACGCCGGCGATGACGGCTTCTTCTATACCCGTCTCGACGACAACCATCGACCGTCGAAAGTGTTCTTCCACGCGCTCGGCGACAGGCCTGAGAACGACCGGCTGATCTATGAGGAGACCGATCCGGGCTTCTTCATGGATGTCGGCGGCACGCGCGCCAATGACTGGATCATGATCGGCATCAACGACCATGAGACATCCGAGTATCGGCTTCTGCCGGCCAACGACCCATCCGCCGAGCCCAGGCTGGTGGCAGCGCGCGAGAGTGGCCTGCAATATGATCTGGAAGAAGGCGGCGACATCTTCTTCGTCCTCACCAATGCCGATGGCGCCAAGGACTTCAAGATCATGACCGCGCCGGTCGAAAATCCTGTGCGCGCCAACTGGCAGGAACTGGTACCGCATGAGCCCGGCCGGTTGATCCTCTCGGTGCTCGGTTTCAAGGATCATATGGTCCGGCTGGAGCGCAAGGAGGGCCTGCCGCGCATCGTCGTGCGCGACCGGGCAACCGGCGAGGAGCATTTCATCTCCTTCGACGAGGAGGCTTTCTCGCTCGGCCTCTCAGGCTCCTACGAATACGACACCGAAGTGATGCGCTTCACCTATTCTTCGATGACGACGCCAGCGCAGGTGTTCGACTACAACATGCGCAGCCGTGAACGCGTTTTGCTGAAGACGCAGGAAGTGCCCTCCGGCCACGATCCGGAGCATTATGTCACGCGCCGCCTGATGGCGCCCGCCGCCGATGGCGAGCTGGTGCCGATCTCGCTGCTATACCATCGCGATACGCCGCTGAACGGTTCCGCGCCCTGCCTGCTTTACGGCTACGGCTCCTACGGCATCGCGGTTCCTTCCGCCTTCAACACCAACTGCCTGTCGCTGGTCGACCGCGGCTTCGTCTACGCCGTCGCGCATGTGCGCGGCGGCAAGGACAAGGGCTATGGCTGGTACGACGACGGAAAGCGGGCGAAGAAGATGAACACCTTCACCGATTTCATCGCCTGCGCCCGCCATCTCGTCGCCGAGCGCTACACGCGGCACGACCGCATCGTGGCGCAAGGCGGCTCCGCCGGCGGCATGCTGATGGGGGCAGTCGCCAACATGGCGCCGGACTGTTTCGGCGGCATCGTCGCCGAGGTGCCGTTCGTCGACGTGCTCACCACAATGCTCGACGCCAGCCTGCCGCTGACGCCGCCGGAATGGCCGGAATGGGGCAACCCGATCGCCTCGGTCGACGACTACAAGACGATCGCCGCCTATTCGCCCTACGACAATGTCGCGGCGCTCGACTACCCGCCGATCCTGGCGTTGGCGGGCCTCACCGATCCGCGGGTCACCTACTGGGAGCCGGCCAAATGGGTGGCGCGGCTGCGCGAACGCAAGGCGGGCGGCAACCCGGTCCTGTTCAAGATAAACATGGATTCCGGCCATGCCGGCGCGTCGGGCCGCTTCTCACGGCTGGAGGAGATCGCCTACATTTACGCCTATGCCTTGAAAGTGACCGGCAAGGCCTGATTTTGCGCTCGCAATCGCAAGGGCCTCGCGCTACGCAATGCGCCGTCGTTTCTGGTCGCGGTCTTTTTCGGGCCGCGCCATCTGTCATTTGCAAGGTTCGTCATGCTGCTCGTCGACGTCTATCTCGACAAATCGCCCATCCAGGGCATCGGCGTCTTCGCCAAACACCGCATTCCAAAGGGCACGTTGATCTGGAAGCTCGATCCAAGATTCGACCGGCGCATTCCCATCGATACCTATGAGGGCGAATCCGGCCCGGTGAAGTCCTACCTCGACCGCTATTCCTATCCGGACCGGCGCGACCCGAACTACATCGTCTTCGAGGCGGATGACGCACGCTACATGAACCACGCCGACGAGCCGAACTGCGACGTCTCCTCGCCCGAGGAGACCTACGCCCTGCGCGACATCGCGCCCGGCGAGGAACTGACCTGCGACTACAACCACTTCTTCGACAGCGGCTTCGACTTCCTGGGCGACCGCCACCCGTAAATGCGAGTGGCCGATGGCTAGAGCCTTTCACCGTCTCACGGAAACGGCAAAACGCTCTATCTCTTTGTTTTGACGCAATTCCGGGCGGAAGGTTACGGCGAAGACGCCGAACCCAACCGCTCACACTTTTCCTGGAATTGCTCTAACTCTTCGGCTTGCGCGCAGGATAACCGTTCGGGCGCGGCGGAACGGCCTTGAGATAGGCCGCGATCGCCTCGCGGTCGTCGGCGGTCAGTTGCGCCATGTTTCGCTGCACGTCGACCATGGCGCCGCCGACGGAATCGAAATCGGGCGTGAAGCCGGTCTCGAGATAGTTGGCGATGTCGGCCTCGGACCAGTCCTTGGTGCCGCCCTGCGGGGTGAGATTGGGCACGACGCCTGAGCCCGCGGCAGCCGCGGCGCCGGCCAGCCATTCGCCCTTCTTGATCCCGCCGGCGAAATCGCGCGGCGTGTGGCATTCACTGCAATGGCCGGGTCCCTCCACAAGGTAGCGGCCGGCCAGCACCTTGTCCGGCGCGCCGTCGGGCAGCGCGATCACCGGCTCCGGGCTGAGATAAAGCCGCTTCCACAGGCCGATGCCGCGGCGGATGGTGAAGGGGAACGAAAGCTTGTGATCCGGCGCCTTGCCGGCGACCGCCGGCAGCGTCTTCATGAAGGCGTAGAGATCGGCGATGTCGGTCGGCTTCATGCGCGCGTAGGACGCGTAGGGAAAGGCCGGATAGAAATGCTCGCCGGAAGGCGAAACACCTTTCAGCATGGCATTGGCGAAGTCTTCCTCGCTCCAGGCGCCGATGCCGTCCTTCCGATCCTGCGAGATGTTGGGTGGCACGAAGGTGCCGAACGGCGTCTTCAGCTCCAGGCCGCCGACCAGTTGCAGTTGGGCGTCGCCCTTGGCCCCCGGCTTGGCGTGGCAGGAGGCGCAGCCCCCGGCATAGAAGATGCGCTTGCCTTTGGCGGCGTCGCCGGGGCTAAGCTGCGCCTCAGTCTGGGCGTCAAGCCTGACCGGGGCCGACAGGACCCAGCCAGCGGCAGCCGCGGCGCCGCCAAGCACGATGACGGCGCCGACAAGCTTCTTCAGCCAGGCCATGTCGAGCAATCAGCTTTTCTTGATCCGGTAGCTCTGGTGGCAGGTGCCGCAGTCG
This sequence comes from Mesorhizobium sp. WSM4832, assembly GCF_055811115.1. NCBI lineage: Bacteria > Pseudomonadati > Pseudomonadota > Alphaproteobacteria > Hyphomicrobiales > Phyllobacteriaceae > Mesorhizobium > Mesorhizobium sp. WSM4832. The sequence goes on from NZ_JBVVQH010000007.1 coordinate 87,684, forward strand.
CCGCCGATCGTATTGAGCTGTGCCTTCAAGGCATCGGCATCGGCCGGCGGGGAAGCGACCGCGGCCTTGACGTCGGTCACCAGCTTGTCCCCGGCGGCCTTGAAGCCCGCCATGTCTTCCCAGATCTTCGGCGCAGCCGTAGTGTCGCCCTTGTCGCTACCGGCGGGGAACATCTTTTCGGCGTCGAACTTCTCGGCATTGGCCTGCAGCGCCTGTAGCGTCGTCAGCACCGCGGCGCCGTTGAAATCCTCCTCGCCCTTGACGACTTTCGACAATTGGCCGGCAAGCTTGCCGCGCTCCTTCATCAGGGCCTGGCGATCCTGGATCGGATCGGCAAGAGCTGCCGAACCGGCAAGAGCGAGCATAGAGATGGCGAGGACAAGCTTTCTCATTCAATTGGCTCCATGGTGAAGAGAGATTGCGGGACTGAACGTTAACGGGCGTCGCGGCGGGATTATTCCCCTTCGCCGTGACGATTTTGTCGGCTGGCTTGCCGTTTCTCCTGCCCGAAAAAGAAAAGCCCCGGCATGCCGGGGCTTTTCGTCAGAATGGCTCAGCCTTTGGCCTTTTCATACATCTCCAGGACATGGTCCCAGTTGATCAGGCTGTCGACGAAGGCCTCGAGGTATTTCGGCCGCGCATTGCGGTAGTCGATGTAATAGGAATGCTCCCATACGTCGACGCCGAGGATCGGCGAGCCGCCATGGACCAGCGGGTTCTCGCCGTTCGGCGTCTTGGAGATTTCGAGCTTGCCGTTCTTGACCGACACCCAGGCCCAGCCGGAACCGAACTGGGTGGTGCCGGCGGCGATGAAATCCGCCTTGAACTTGTCATAGCCGCCGAGATCGCTGTCGACGACCTTCTGCAGCGCGCCCGGCAGTTTGTTGCCGCCGCCGCCCTTCTTCATCCACTTCCAGAAATGAATGTGGTTGTAGTGCTGGGCCGCGTTGTTGAAGAGCCCGGCATTCTTGCCGAAGGACTGCTTCACGACCTCTTCGACCGACAGGTCGCCCATTCCGGCCTCGGCGGCCAGCTTGTTGCCGTTGTCGACATAGGCCTTATGGTGCTTGTCGTGGTGATACTCCAGCGTCTCCTTCGACATGTAAGGCTGCAGCGCCTCGTAGTCATAAGGCAAAGCGGGCAACTCAAAAGCCATGGATGGTACTCCCTCGAGGAAAAAGTCCGGTGATGCTACCGAGCTAAGATAGGTCTGGAATGGGTCGGGGCAACTCCGGAATGGAGCGCCGGATGACTTTTTAGAGCAACTCCGGGAAAAGTGTGAAACGGTTTTCCGTCCGGTATCTCGTAAAAATAAACGGGCAGAGCGGTTCGCCGTTTCCGTGAAACGGTGAAACGCTCCGGCGGCTCAGGCGGCGGAAGTCGAATGCGACCAGTCCCAATAGAGTTCGCGCGCCTTCTTGGCCACTGGTCCGGGTTGCAGATCGCGGCTCTCGATGCGCGTGACCGGCACGACCTTCGAATGGTTGCCGGTCGAGAAGATCTCGTCGGCTTCGAGGAAATCGCGGATCGACAGCGTCTTCTCGGTGGTCTTGAAGCCGTAGTCGCCGAGCAGGCTGATGGTGCGCGAGCGAGTGATGCCCGACAGGAACGTACCGTTGGGGGCCGGCGTCATGACATGGCCGTCCTTGACCAGGAAGATGTTGGAGGTTCCGGTCTCGGCGACATTGCCCAGCATGTCGAGCACAAGCGCATTGTCGAAGCCGCGGTTCTTGGCCTCCAGGATGGCGCGGCCATTGTTGGGATAGAGGCAGCCGGCCTTGGCGTTGGTCGGCATGGTCTCGATTGTCGGGCGCCGGAACGGCGAGACGCCGATCGAAAAGCCGGAAGGCGGGATCATCGGCGATTCATAGAGGCACAGGCAGAAGCGGGTCGAGGCCGGATCGGCCGGCACGCCCATATAGCCGCCATGCTCAGCCCAATACATCGGCCTGATATAGACCGCTGTCTTCCCGTCGAATTTCTTCAGGCCGTCCCAGGTCAGGCCGACGATCTCTTCGGTCGTCATCGAGGGCTTCAGGCCAAGCGCGACGGCCGAGGCGTTGACGCGGGCGGAATGAAGCTCGAGATCCGGCGCCACACCCTCGAACCAGCGCCCGCCGTCGAAGACGCTGGTGCCGAGCCACATGGCGTGGCTGCGCGGCCCGAGAATCGCGACATTGCCCTCGTACCAGTCGCCGTCCACATAGGTCCAAGTCGCGGTTTGCGCAGTCGCCGCCAGTGTCATGTTCGTCGTCCAAATCGATGATTTCAGGCCGGCATAGGACGATGCTTTGGCGGCCGGCGTCAACCGACATCGGGAAAAATCGTTGAGGCCAGAGGCACTTAAAGCGCAGCGCACCGAAACGGAGTCGGGCGACGCGCTTTAAGTCTTCCTTGTGCATGTCGTTTTCCCAAAACCGCTGCACACTTTTGGGCGACATGCATTAATCCTCAATCAGCGCTTGCGCGGCAAGCCTGCGCGCCGCAAAACTCTCCTCATGCACCATGCGGCCTATGTCTTCGACGCCTACGGCACGTTGTTCGACGTGCACGCCGCCGTGCGCCGCCATGCCGGCGAGATCGGCCCGGACGGACAGCTGCTGTCGGAAATCTGGCGCGCCAAGCAGCTCGAATATTCCTGGGTCCGGACGCTGATGGGCTCATACGCCGACTTCTGGCAGTTGACCGAGCAGGCGCTCGACTTTGCGCTGCGCAAGGTGCCCTCGGCCGATCCGGCGCTGCGGGCGAAACTGCTGGAGGCCTATTGGCGGCTCGACTGCTACCCGGAAGTGCCCGCCGTGCTGAAGGCGCTCAAGGCCTCGGGCGCGAAGCTCGCCATCCTGTCCAACGGATCGCCGGAAATGCTCAACGCTGCAGTCAAATCCGCGGCGCTCGACCAGATCCTCGACGATGTGTTTTCGGTCGATGCGGTGCGCAAATTCAAGACCGATCCCTCAGTCTACGACATGGTCGTCACCGGCTGGCGGCTCTATCCGGGCGCGGTGTCGTTCCAGTCGTCGAACCGCTGGGACGTAGCTGGCGCCACGAGGTTCGGTTTCCGCACGGTCTGGATCAACCGGACCAACCAGCCGGACGAATACGGCGACTTTCCGCCGGGGCTGATCCTGCCTTCGCTCGAAGGCCTTCTGACGGGCGTCTGACGCCTGTGTTGCTGCAACGCAACAGCTGTGGCACGGTCACAGCTTCGCCTTTTTCTGTCCACCCTCAGGCCAGAATTGGAACCGCCTATCGCCGCCGACTGTTATGGATGCCGTCGGCGACGTGCCTTCGAATTCATGCTTTCATGCGAATTGAGACCTAGAAAAGGCAACCATGTCAGACGCTTCCTTCCGCATCAGCCGCCGTGGCTTCATCAATCTCACAGCCCTTGGCGCCGCTTCGGCCGCCGTGTCCGCCTGCACCACCACCGGTCCGGGCCCCGAGCCTGTGCAGCCGCCCCCGCCGGCCTATGTCGAACCGCCGCTTGGCGACTACGAGACGATGTATGGCGCGATGTCGGACAACGGCTTCGACCTGCCGGCCATTCCGGTGAACAAGATCGATCACAAATTCTTGCGCCAGATCGTTCCCGATCCGACCGGACAGCGGCCAGGCACCATCGTCGTCGATACCACGGGCCACTTCCTCTATCTGGTGCGCGAGGGCGGCCAGGCGATCCGCTACGGCGTCGGCTTGGGCCGCGCTGGCTTCGAATGGTCGGGCGATGCCGTCGTGCAATGGAAGCAGAAGTGGCCGAAATGGACGCCGCCGGACGAGATGGTCGCCCGCCAGCCGGAACTGACGCAATTCAGCGCCAAGAATGGCGGCATGCCGGGCGGACTGAAGAACCCGCTCGGCGCGCGCGCGCTCTATCTGTTCCAGGGCAACCAGGACACGCTTTACCGACTGCACGGCTCGCCGGAATGGTGGTCGATCGGCAAGTCGGTCTCTTCGGGCTGCGTGCGCCTGATCAACCAGGACATCATCGACCTTTATGACCGTGTCCCGAACAAGACCCCGGTCGTCGTGACGGCCGATATCGGCGAGCCCGTGTCTGACATGCCCGAGCGCAAGGCCATCCCGATCGACAACGGCGTGCCGACCGGCTCGATCCTGCTCGGTCCGGTGGAGCGGCTGACCAACGAAATCTTTTAATCCGGTCAGCGGTGCTCGGCCAGAATGGTGGCCAGCACCGCAACGCCGCGTCGCAATGCCTCCGCATCAAGCCCGGCATAACCCAGGATAAACCCGGCCGTTTCCGGCCTGGGCCCGCTCGGATCGTAAAGCGGCGACACGGGATAGAGGCCGATCCCTGCCTCTCGCGCGGCCGTGATGATCGCCGGTTCGCGTTCGGCATCGATGCCGTTCATCCAGGCAACGACATGGAGGCCGGTCTCGGCTCCGGCGACCGAGACCTGCGTCCCCAGACGATCGTTCAACGCCTGCAGCAGGATGTCCCTGCGCTCGGCGTTCTTTCTGCGGATGCTGCGGACGTGCCGCTCGTATACGCCGCTCGCCAGCATCTCGCTCAGCACGTCCTGCTCCAGCATCGGGGCGTGCCGGTCGGTCAGGCGCTTCGCCTCGCCGAACGCCCGGCGCAGGCTGACGGGGACGACGAGGTAGCCGAGCCTCAAGGTGGGCGAGAGCGTCTTGGACAGCGTGCCGACATAGATGACCGTGTCCGCGTCGAGCGCCTGCAGGGGCGGAATGGGGCTGATATCGTGCCGGTATTCGCCGTCATAGTCGTCTTCCACAAGATAGGCCCCCGTGCCGGAAGCCCAGGCCAGCAGCGAACGCCGCCGTGTCGCCGAAAGCACGCCGCCGAGCGGGAACTGGTGCGAGGGCGTCACGTAAGCGAGACGGGCCGACGGCAGCTTTTCCGTCCTTAGCCCGTCCGCGTCGACAGCGACCGGCAGCGCAACGCCACCGGCCGCCACAAAGGCGTGACGGGCGAGCAGATAGCCCGGGTTCTCGATCACAAAGGGGTCACCGGGATCGAGCAGCAGCCGCGCGCAGAGGTCTAGCCCTTGCTGCGAGCCGTTGACGATGACGATCTGGTCCGGCGTGCAACTGATGCCGCGGGCGCGCCAGAGATAAGCCTGAAGCGCGTTGCGCAGAACGGAGGATCCCTGAGGATCGCCATAGCGCAGCCTCGCGGGGCGCCGCAGGATGGCCTTGTTCGACGCCCGCCGCCAGGCCAGCACCGGGAAGTCCGCCCCGGACAGGTCGCCATAGCGGAAATCCGCAATCTTGGCCGATTGCTGCTGCGCCGGCGCAGGCAGAGCCAGCAGGCGCCGGGCGAATGCCGAGAGGCTTCGGGGTTGAGCGCTGGTGGGAGGCGCTTCCACCGATGCCTTCTCAAGCCCCGGCGCCACGATCGCGCGCGCGCCGTGGCTGATGATCAGGTAGCCTTCCGCATTGAGCTGGCTGTAGGCCGCCGTCACCGTGGTTCGGGACGCGCCCCATTCAGCAGCGAAGGCCCGCGTCGACGGCAGGCGGTCGCCCGGCCGGTAGGCGCCGCTGTGTATCTGCTCCTTGATCGCCGCGATGATGCGGCGCCCGACACCGTCCTGCTCCAACTGGACCACCGAAAACCTTCAAAACTGGATATTCCAAGCAAGCCACACTTCGGGCATCCTCACCGGCAATGCAAGGAGTTTTGCCATGTACATACCACCTGCCTTCCGCGACGACGATAAGGAGAGCCTCAGGGCCACGATCCGCGCGGCGCGGCTGGCGACCCTTGTCACCGCCACGGCCGATGGGCCGATGGCGACGCAGTTGCCGCTTTTCCTCGACGAGAGCGAAGGCGAGCATGGCGTGATCTACGGGCATGTCGCGAAGGCAAACCCGCAATGGCGCGTGCCACCGTTGGGCGACGGTCTGGCGATGTTCATGGGGCAGGACGCCTATGTGTCGCCGGCCTGGTACCAGACCAAGCAGGAGACCGGCAAGGTGGTGCCTACCTGGAACTATGTCGCCGTCCACGCCCATGGCCCGATCGATTTCTTCGAGGACGCCGACAGGCTGCTCGAGGTCGTCACCCGCCTGACCAACCTGCATGAAGGCGAGCGCGCCGCGCCCTGGGCAGTGTCGGACGCGCCGCCCGATTTCATCCAAGCGCAGCTGAAGGGGATTGTCGGCCTGCGCATGCCGGTCACGAAGCTCGAAGGCAAGCGCAAGATGAGCCAGAACCGCAACGCGGCCGATCGCGCCGGCGTTCTCGCCGGCCTGGCGGCAAGCGACAGGCCTTCCGACCGCGAAGTCGCGCCGCTCATTCCATCGTAAACGACGCCTCCACCCTGCAGCCCCCGAGTCTTTCATGCCTGATCTGACCCAGTTCGCCTTGTACTTCGCCGCGGCGTTGCTGCTCGCCATCACGCCCGGGCCGGGCATTTTCTACGTCGCCGCGCGCACGCTGGCCGGAGGACGCGCGGAAGGCATAGCCTCCAGTTTCGGGACGGGCCTGGGCGGCATGGTCCACGTGCTTGCCGGCAGCCTTGGCGTTTCAGCGCTCGTGCTCGCCAGCGCGGAGCTGTTCACGGCGCTGAAGCTGATCGGCGCCGTCTACCTCGTCTGGCTGGGCTTTCGTACCTTCCAGTCCGCCCGCCGCGAGGCAAAGACAATGCTGGAAGGCGGGACGCCGGCGCCCGCCGTCGGCGCCCGGCGCGCATTTCGCGAAGGCGTGCTGGTCGAGGCGTTGAACCCGAAGACGGCCGCCTTCTTCCTGGCGTTCATTCCGCAGTTCGTCGATCTCGGCGCCGGCCACGTCGCCCTGCAGTTCATGGCGCTCGGCTTCATATCGGTAACGCTCAACACCCTTGCCGACGTCGTGGTCGCTTTCGCGGCGAGCCGCATCAGGGACGGCGCGGCCGGGCGCACAAGCGTGATACGCCGCCTGCGCGAAGCATCCGGCGGCGCGATGATCGCGCTCGGCATCGGCCTTGCCATAGCCAAGCGCCCAGTCTGATTGCCGGGCCGGGGTTGGCGGCGCATGCCCATGCGGCACTCAAACGAACAGTGAAATCTTGGTGGCTAGAGCGTTTCACGTTTCACGGAAACGGCGAACCGCTCTATCTCTTTGTTTTGACGCAATTCCGGACGGAAAACCTGGAATTGCTCTAGCAGGCGCCGCCAGACGATACCTCGCCTGCCTGCGACGTTGCCTTCCGTCAGGTGCAGACCCATTCGCGGATCTTGCATTCCTTCTTGTCGCCTCCGCATTGCGCCGTGGCCTTGTCCTCGGCTTCGCGGCGGGTCTCGGCTGACGCGGCGGCCCAGAACGGGGTTGCCGCGCCACGGCTCTTGCCGACCGAAAGCGCCGCGCAATGCTCATAGGGAAAGCCGGTGCCGTCGTCATCGTCCCAATGGCGATGGTTGCGGAACACCTCGACCACCCTGCAGCCCTTGCCGTCTGCGTTCTCGCAGTACTTGAGCGCGATGTCCTCCGCTTCCTGCCGCTTGTCGGCGCCCCAGAAGAAGCCGTGCCGGCCGTCGCCAGGCGAGTATGCGATCGCGCCCCAGATGCCCTTCTCCTCGCCTGTCTGCGCCGGCGGCGGCGCCACCAGGTCCGCGGCATGGCTGGCGATCGTAAGCCCGGCGAGCGCCGCAAGCAGCGGCAATGAAAGACGCAGATTGATCGGCATTTTCATGCTCCAGGTTGCAGCCATCCAGCATCCAGCGCTCTCTAGCCGCCCATATGCGCGACCGAGACGACGATGCAGGTGTTGCCGGTCGGCACCAGCAGGGCCTGGCCGCCATTGTTGGCCAGGTTGAAAAGCATCGTGTTCGAAAGATTGTCCGCCATGCGGCTGCCATTCGGCAGCGTCGTGGCGACTTCCTGGCATGACTTCGGGAACGGCGCCACGCGCACGAAGCCGCCCTCGCAGCTCTGGCCGACGGGCGAAGCAAAGACGACGCCGGCGGCTTGCGGCTTGTAGTCCGGCAGGTCGTAGCTCATCCCGGCGACGGCCTGCACGGCATGGGCATCCGGCGCGGCGTTGTCCCATTGCGTCTGGACCGCGTAGGTCGATCCTGCCGTGAGAGCCTGTCCGAGCGCGGTGAAGAGATTGGCGCAGGTGTGAACGCCAGCCTGGTTCACATGCGCTTGAAACGGCGTCTTGGCCGCCGCGGCATCCGCCGGCGCGGGCTTGGTGTCCGTGGCGTTGCCCTGGACAGGCGCTTGCGATTGCGCCGAGGCGGTGCCGGCGACGAATGTCCCAAGAGCTGGTGAGAGGCGGAACGACACGATGACCGCCGTCGCGACGAGGACGGCGAACGCGCCGAGCAACGCGACGTTTCGTACTATTCGCCAGGCCGACGAGCGCACCGGCGGCAGGGCCGCGGGCGGTTCCGGCAGCGGAACGGGCTGGGAGCGGGTCAGGATTCTCTCCTCGATGGATTGGCGTGTCATCTCACAAGTCTTTCTAGTTGATCGCCGATAGCGCGGTCTTGAGCCCCTTGAATGGGGCATCGAGGCTGACGGTCGCTCCCGACGGCAGGGAATAGGAAACCTGGATGGTGGTCTCTTTGCCGATCTGCTCGCGAAGCATCGGACCCACGGGCACGTAGCCGACGCAAACCGAGGCGTTGCAGCCCTGCAATTGAACGTCGAGCGGCTGTCTGCGGCCGGCGATCTTGAGCGAGAGCCTGCTGCCCGCGCCGGTCGCGCTGGGAGTTCGCAATATCATGAAGGGCTTGCCTTTCTCGTCGGCCGCCAGCGACCAGCTGAAGATCTGGGCCTGGTTCTGGTCGACGAAGGACTGGCTGATGTTGCACACTTTCTTCCTGGCCTGCAGGTTCTCGTCGCAGATCAGCGTCCAGTTCTCGAACGGGCGCGTGGTCCGTTGGTATTCGCCAAGCTTGACGTCTGGCGGCACCGCGACGTCGGACGGCTTGATCCGATAGGCGGACGGGGCGGCCTCCTGTCCGACCGCCAGCGGGCCGGACAAGAGCAGCCAAGCCATGCACATCGCGAATACTGAGACCGTGTGTCTCGCCATCAGCACACTCAGTTCAGGGTAAAGCTGACACCGGCGCCAACACCCCAGTGTCCGCCCGCTGTCGTGCCGGAGAGGTTTGCCCGGGCTCTCCCGTCCTCGCTGGTGTAGCCGGCGCCGAACGCGACGGCACCTTCGCCGCGCCAATAGCCGCCGCCGGCCGCTACGCTCAGCTTGCCTGGACGGTCGTCATAGCGCAGCGAAGCGGCGGCCAGGCCGATCGCTGCCGCCTGCCGCGCCTCGCCGCGAGCCTCATCCATGTCCATGTTGAGCTGGCTGAGCTTGGAGTCGGTATAGGCATTGGCCGTCTGGAGCGTGGTGGCCGCCACCTGGTTGGTGTAGGCCTTGGAGTTGTCGAACGTGGTCGCCAGCCCGGTGTTGAGCTGCTGGACGTTGACCGCATCGGTGCTGGCGGTGCCGGCGCCGACATTATGGATGACGACCGGCGCATTCACGTCGCCGCCTTGCAGCGTCAGCGAGTTGGATTTGGTGCCGTCCCCGTTCTTGTCGTACTGGACCGCGAACTCGTTGAGATCGCCGACGCTGCCCTGCATGGCTTCGACGGCCTGGTTGGTCGCGAAGAGCTGGCTGCCGTTGATAGCGTCGGTCGAGGTGTCGCTGATCCTGCCCGCCGCGACATTGGTGACGGTGCGCTCCTTGCCGACGTCGCCGACGCTCACCGTGCTCGTCGGATTGGTTCCGGCGAAGGTGTAGGCGACGCCGTTGATCGTGGTGCCGGTGGTGGCGACCGCCGCCGCCGTCTTCGAGCCGGCGCCGAGCGCGACGCTGCCGGGCTCGTTGGCCGTGGCGCCGGCGCCGAGCGCCATCGACTGGGCGCCGTTGGCGGTCGAGTTGGTGCCCAGCGCGATACTGTCGGCCTGATTGACGGTCGCTGTCTGGCCGATGGCGATGCCGCCAGGCGCCGTCTGCTGCACGATGGCGCCGTTGCCCATGCCGATGCCGTTGTCGCCGTTGACCGTGGTGCGCGGACCGATCGCGACCGAATCGACGCCGACCGCAAGCGAGTCCGACGCGGTCGAATTGGCATGGAAGTACTTGGTGCCGGTCACCGCGAAGGAGCTCAGCGCGCCCTTGAGCTGGCGAAGCGTGACCGCGTCCTGGTCCTCGGTGCCGTCGGCCACGTTGATGATCTGGCGATAGGAGGTGGAGGTGCCCACAGAGACGGCGCCGAGCAGGCTCATGTCCGCGGTGTTATAGGGAATAAGGCCGGTGCCGGAGAGGATCGATCCCGATATGCCCGAGACCGCGCGGTCCGAGACGGAGCCGGCACCGAGCGCCACGCCGCCGGTGACAGTGGCCTGGGTGCCGCGACCGAGCGCCAGCGCGTCGCCGGCGGACGCGGTCGCCTGGTAGCCGAGCGCGGAGGAGCCTATCCCCTGCGCGAAGGCGTCGGTGACCGGCAGCGTGCTGTCGTTGGTGCGCACATAGCGGATGCCCTCGCCATTGGCGTCGGTATAGGCGGTCGAGGTGTCGCCGGCGATGTTGTTGATCGCGTTGCCGAGATTGGTGATGTCGACCGTGTTGGTCGCGATGTCGGCGGTGTTTGCCGCGATATCGGTGGTGTTCTGCGTCACCTGCTGGTTGGTCGCGAAGAGCTGCGAGCCGTTGACAGCATCGGTCGAGGCGTTGCTCAGCCGCCCGGCCGCGACGTTTTGGATCTGGCGCTCGGCGCCGACCGAGCCGACCGAGAATGCACCAGCCGGCGTGCCGCCGGCGAAGGTGTAATTCACCCCGCCGATCGTCGTGCCGCCGACCACGGTCGTGGTGCCGGATACGGAATTCAGGCCGATCGCCACGTCGCCCGCATTGGTGGCCACGGCGTTGGGGCCGACCGCGACGGAATCCGTGCCAAGCGCCTGTGAATCCGCCAGCGTCGAATTGGCGCGGAAATACTTGATGCCGCCGCCGGTGTTGATGTTGTTGATCGTGTTGCCGAGATTGGTGATGTCGGCGGTGTTGGCGGCGATATCGGTGGTGTTTTGCGTCACCTGCTGGTTGGTCGCGAACAACTGCGAGCCGTTGACGGCATCGGTCGAGGCGTTGCTCAGCCGCCCGGCCGCGACGTTCTGGATCTGACGCTCGGCGCCGACCGAGCCGACCGAAAACGCGCCTGCCGGCGTCCCGCCGGCGAAGGTGTAGTTCACCCCGCCGATCGTCGTGCCGCCGACCACGGTCGTTGTGCCGGATACGGAATTCAGGCCGATCGCCACGTCACCCGCATTGTTGGCCACGGCGTTGGGGCCAATCGCGACCGAATCCGTCCCGAGCGCCTGCGAATCCGGCAGCGTCGAGTTGGCGTGGAAATATTTGATGCCCGCGCCGGTGTTGATGTTGGTGATCGTGTTACCGAGATTTGTGATGTCGGCGGTGTTCTGCGTCACCTGCTGGTTGGTCGCGAAGAGCTGCGAGCCGTTGATCGCGTCGGTCGAGCCGTTGTTGAGACGGCCTGCCGCGACATTGGTGATGGTCCGCTCCGCGCCAGGCGCGCCGACGCTGACGGTGCTCAACGGATTGGTGCCTGCGAAGCTGTAGGCCGTGGTTCCGATCGTCGCGCCGCTTGTGCCGACCGCCGTCGCGGTCACCGAGCCCGAGCCGAGCGCCACGTCGCCGGAGCTTGCCGTCGCCGTAGCGCCATTGCCCAGCGCGACGTTGCCGACGAAGCCGGCAGCACCGGCGGTCGAGCCATTGCCCAGCGCCACGGAGCCCTGTCCGATCGCCTTGTTGCTGTTGCCGATGGCGACGGCGCCGTTGGCCGTATTGGCCGCGGTGGCGGTCGCCGTGCCGTCGCTGTTGGCGATGTTGTTGGCGCCGCCGGTGAAGGCGCCCGTGCCGCTGGCGTAGCTCGGATCACCAATGGCGACCGCGCCATCGCCAAAGGCGGTATTGCCGGCGCCGATGGAGACAGCCTTGCCGCCGGTCGCGACGGCATTGGTGCCCATGGCAACGGCGTCGGCGGAATTGGCGACCGCCGCATTGCCGATTGCCACAGCGCTGGTGGCGCTGGCCTTGGAGCCGATGCCGAGCGCGGTGCTGGCAATCCCACTGGCGGCGGCGCTAACGCCCGCCGCGAGAGAATTGTCTCCTGTCGCATTCGCTCCCGACCCGAGGGAGGAGGCGTTTGCGCCGCTGGCAACGGCCGTGTTGCCAACCGCCGTGCTGGCGGAGCCACTCGCAACCGAGGTGGTGCCCATGGCGATGGCGCTTTGCGCACTTGCACTGGCGCCTCGGCCGACCGCGGTGCTGTTTATACCGCCCGCATTGGCGCCCAGTCCAAACGCGCTTGCGTTCGCGGCGCTCGCCGCGGCGTTGTTGCCGATCGCGGTGGTGGAGACGTCCGTGGCCTGGGCTCCCGAGCCGGCCGCGACCGAGCCTACGCCACTCGACGTGGCCGAATTGCCGAGCGCCAATGAGAAATTGCCCGAGGCCACGGCGACGTTACCGAGTGCTGCTGAATTTTGCGCTGTTGCATTCGCCTGGGGACCAACCGCGATGGCATTGGTCGCCGTGGCCTTGCTCAGCACACCGAACGCCGTGCTGGTGGCGCCGGTCGCCTGGCTTGAGCGTCCCATCGCCATGGCGTCGGTCTGAGACGCTGTCACATCGGTGCCGATGCCGATGGCGCCCTGTGCGAGAGCGCCCGTTCCGGCGGCGGTGCGTGAGCCGAGATAGACGGAGTTTATGGCAGTCGCGGTCGACTGGAAGCCGATAGCGACGGCATTTTGTTGGCTTGCGACGGCGGAGTTGCCTTGAGCAAGGGTATCCACACCGGACGCTGTTGCCCCAAACCCGAGCGCGGTGGCGCGCAGCCCGGTGGCCCGGGTAACATAGCCGATCGCCGTCGAGTTCACTCCGTCGGCACGCGCGTTGAGGCCAAAGGCGGCCGCGCCTGCGGCGGCAACCGAGTTGACGCCAATGGAGCTTGCTCCATCCGCGGTGGCTTGGGCGTTCCCGCCCAAGGCGAGTGCGTTGACGCCGTTCGCGCCCGCGAAGACACCTATGCCTATGGAGTTGAGGCCATTGACACTCATCGCATAGCCGATGGCGATCGAAGCGTTGCCCGTTGCGGTGGCACCGGTGCCCAGGGCCACGCCATCGTCGCCATTCACTCGGGCGCCAATGCCGACGGCGGTTGAGGCAGCGCCAGTGGCGGTGCTGCCACAACCGATGGCATTGCTTTGTATCCCTGCAGAAGGATTCGTGCAGTTCGCGGTGTTGGTCAGAACCCCGTTACCAATGACAACCTGCGCGAACGCCGCCTGCGGGATCATGATCGCCACAACGGCGAGCTGCGCCCCGAGCATCCCGCCGGCACCAAGCATGCCCAGTCCTAGCCGGCCCCGCTTGACGCCGAGCACGCGATGCGCGTTGCGCAGCGCCGCCATCAGGCGGCGACGCAGCGAGCGGCTGTCGGTGGCGCCGGAGACCCAGTTTCCGGTGAAGCGATCCGATCCGCGCCGGATGGTTCGTCCTTGCTTGAAGTTCATTGCCGGAGTGCCTCCTTCAGTGGGTCGCGCTCGATGACGGCAGGTTCCGCCGACCCTGCCGCCGAAGCGTTTCTGCTCGAAAATGGAATGACGATATCGGCGCCGCGCGCCAGCAGCAGCGCTTGGCCCTGCTTTTCGCCGACCGCCTCGACGCGATCGAGCGCGTTTTCAAGCCAGGCGTCGCCCGCCTCGGGGACAGCCTGGAGCGCCGCCGTGACCCGCTCCTGCGGTATGAGCCGAAGAAGATAGGCTCGCACGGCCACCAGATGGGCGGCGGGCGCATCGCCCGCATGGACCACCGAGGTGAGACCGTAAAGATAGTGGGCCAGCAGAATGTCCTGCTTGGCCGGCGGCACGCTGCTGCCGTAGCGCTTCTCGAGCGTCCTGGAGGCCGACTCCAGCCAATAGCCGATCTCCTCGGAAAGGCTCCGGCCGATGGCCTTGTCGTCGCTCATATGCCCCCGCAGCCAACCTAGAATCCGTGATGGTCGGACCTGCTGCAGAAAGGCATGTTTTCAGAATCGCGTATTCCAATAAATTGCTGTTCATCTCAAAATATACAGCAGATCTTCAAGAGGTTAACGCAAAATTACTTTAGATATACCTTGTATAAGCTAGGCCATAAATAAACCAGCGGTATGTCCGCGTCACCTAGCCACTGGCCCGCGAACGAACCCGCCTCTCCCGCACCTGCAAGGGCGTGACGTTGCGGTATTTCTTCATCGTGGTGGTGAGGTGGCTCTGGCTCGAGAACCCGCTCAAATCGGCAATGTCCGTGATCGACATGCGCCTGTCGGCAAGCAGCTTCTCGGCAAAGTCCAGGCGCAGCGCGAGAACGTATTGATGCGGCGAAACCCCGAACGTCTTGGAAAAAGCCCGGGCGAAATGGTAGGGCGACAATTCGCATACCGCCGCCATCTCGGCGAGCGAAAGCTTACGTGAAAAGTTCTCGTTCAGGAACTGCAGGATTTGACGGGTGGCGCGGATCGGAAGCCCGCCTTTGGCGTTCAGCTGCGGACGTCTCTCAGCGTGGATTTCCAGGAACCAGGGTAGCAGATCGTGGTCACGCGGCAATTCGGACTCCTGATGCCCAGAACCCCGCAGCCTCGGCTCAACCTTAGACGGTGCTTTCGGTTCCCTAGCCACAATAATTCGTGATCGCGTGCAGTGTCGGTTATCGAGTTGCCCTCCCGGCTTCTGCCCGTCAAAGGCCATGATTTGGGGCGCTCGGTATTTCATGAAATTGCGGTTCCGTAGGGAAAATCTCCCCTTGAGAAAAGTTTAGACGACGCTGATGTCCAGTGATCGTCGCGGGGTAAGATTTGATCGTCGAAGGGTAACAGCGAGCGACACAGCTATGCACCCGTCGCAGTGGGTGCGACGTTTCACCACCGGATATCCCGCGCCGGCAGCGCGCTCGATTCGTGGAACGAAGTAGTTGCGGGGCCGGACGGTCGTACGTCGCGGCGCGCTGCTAGCGCCCTCTCGACAGGCTGCCCAGAATGCCGCGCACGATGGCGCGGCCGACGGACGAACCGACCGAGCGCACCACCGATTTGATGGCCGCTTCGGCGACCGTCTGGCGGTTGGAAGACCGCCTGCCGCCGGTTCCCAAGACGTCGTCGAAACCGGGAATGTTCCAGCGCGACCCGCCGCTGTTTTGCTGCTGCGCCTGCGCCTCGGCGTCCAGCGCCTCCTTCGCCTTCTTCTGCAGGATCTCGAAGGCCGATTCGCGATCGACGACCTGGTCGTACTGGCCGACGACCGGGCTCTCGGCGATAATCTTGCGGCGCTCGTCCGGCGTGATCGGCCCGAGCCGCGATGACGGCGGACGGATCAGCGTGCGCTGGACCATGGCCGGCACGCCCTTGTCCTCCAGCATCGAGACCAGCGCCTCGCCGGTGGCGAGCTGGGTGATCGCGGTGGCGCAGTCGAAATCGGGATTAGGCCGGAAGGTCTCGGCGGCGGTGCGCACCGCCTGCTGCTCGCGCGGCGTATAGGCGCGCAGCGCGTGCTGGACGCGGTTGCCGAGCTGGGCCAGCACCTTTTCCGGGATATCGAGCGGGTTCTGGGTGACGAAATAGACGCCGACGCCCTTGGATCGGATCAGCCGCACCACCTGCTCGACGCGATCGATCAGTACTTTCGGCGCGTCCTCGAACAACAGATGCGCCTCGTCGAAGAAGAAGACCAGCTTCGGCTGGTCGAGATCGCCGACCTCGGGCAGTTCCTCGAACAGCTCCGACATCAGCCACAGCAGGAAGGTGGCGTAGAGCCTGGGATTCATCATCAGCTTGTCGGCGGCCAGAACGCTGATCGCGCCACGGCCGTCGCGCGTGGTGCGCATGATGTCCGCGATGCGCAGCGCCGGCTCGCCGAAGAAGTTCGCGGCACCCTGCTGTTCCAGCACCAGAAGCGTGCGCTGGATGGCGCCGACGGAGGGCTTGGTGACATTGCCGTAGCGGGCACTGAGCTGGTCGGCGCGATCGGCCATGTTGGCAAGCAACGCCTGCAGGTCCTTCAGATCGAGCAGCAGCAGGCCCTCCTCGTCGGCGATGCGGAAGGCGATGTTCATGACGCCTTCCTGCGCCTCGGTGAGGTTCATCAGCCGCGACAGAAGCAGCGGCCCCATTTCGGAAATGGTGGCACGGATCGGATGGCCCTGCTCGCCGAACAGGTCCCAGAAGATGACCGGAAATTCCTGGAACTGGTAAGGATCGAGCTTCACCTGCTCGGCGCGCTTGACCAGGAAATCCTTGGCCTCGCCGATCATGGATATGCCGGACAGGTCGCCCTTGATGTCGGCGCAGAAGACCGGCACGCCGGCATTGGAAAAGCCTTCGGCCAGTATCTGCAGGCTGACCGTCTTGCCGGTGCCCGTGGCCCCTGTGACGAGGCCGTGGCGATTGCCATAGCGCAAGAGCAGCTCTTCCGCGCGCTGGTAGGAATCGTCCGGCTTGCGGCTGGCGCCGATGAAGATGCTGGTCTCGTCAACCATATATCCGGTCTCCGCAATCTGTTTCCGCTCAAAGGCCTCACCCGAGGTATAGTAACGCAATCGGCAGGCGGCAATGGCCAGCATCGAGTTTGGGGCCGCTCCGAATTTGGCCTTTGGCGCTTGCGGATCTTGCGCATGTTTGGCAATCGGTTAGCTGGCCGCAAGAGAACCCGGACGGATGATGCATTGTGATATCCGGTTCCCGACCTTAGATTGGCTGGACCCGGCTGATGCGGCCGAGAAGCGAGGAGAGCGATGGGCGCCGGCGCCTTGACCAGGGATGTCGACCTTCCGAACCCGGACGCCAAGCGTTGGCAGGCGCTGGTGGAAAAGGCGCTCGCCGGCGGTTCCTTCGAGGAAAAGCTTGTTTCCCGCACCGATGACGGCATCCGCATCGAGCCGCTCAGCCAGCGCTCGACGACCGCTGAGCCGCTGCCGCGCACAAATCCGACAGTGCCCTGGATCGTCAGCCAGCGCGTCGACGACCCGGACATTGCGCGGGCCAGCGCGCAAGCCCTGGAAGACATCACCCAGGGGGCGACCGGCCTGTCGCTTGTCTTCGAGGGCGCGCCCAACGCTTTCGGCTACGGCCTGCCGCGCACCGCCCAAGCGCTGGAGACGGTGCTCGACGGCGTGCCGCTGAACCGCGTGCAGGTGCGCATCGACGCGCATCCGTGGAGCCGCGCCGTGGCCGACTGGCTGCTCGCTTTCTTGAGCCGCCGCCGCTCCGATCCGACCAAGCTCAACCTTTCCTTCGGCATCGACCCGGCAGCGATCTTCGCCGGCACCGGGCGGCTGCGCACCTCGATCGAGGCGCTGCAGGAATCGATGCCGCAGTCGCTGGCGCATTTCTTCTCGATGGGCGTGCCGGGCGTGCTGCTAGAGGCCGACGGCCGCGTCTTCCACAATGCCGGCGCCACCGAGGCGCAGGAGCTCGGCACGATGATGGCGTCCGCCGTCTCCTATCTCAGGATGTTCGAGAAGGCGCGCCAGCCTCTCGTCTACGCAGCGCCGTATATCGGCTTCGCGCTCAGCGTCGATCAGGACCAGTTCCTGTCGATGGCCAAGGTGCGGGCGTTGCGCAAACTGTGGGCGCGCATCCAGGAGGCCTGCTCGATCCCGACCTCGACCGCCAGCATCCATGCCGAGACCTCCCATCGCATGATGACGATGGCCGATCCGGAGACCAACATTTTGCGTACGGCGATCGCGGCCTTCGCGGCGGCAACGGGCGGCGCCGATTCAATTTCGATCCTGCCGCACACGATCGCGCATGGGCTGCCGGCCGGCTTTGCCCGCCGCGTCGCCCGCAACGCCCAGCTGATCATGGCCGAGGAGAGCCATGTCGGCCATGTCGCCGACCCCGCCAGCGGCTCGGGCGCGGTCGAAGCGCTGACCAACGATCTTTGCGCTGCTGCCTGGGAGGAATTCCAGCGCATCGAGGCCGAGGGCGGCGTGCTCGCCAGCCTTCGGCAGGGCCATATCCAGAACCGCGTGCAGACTGCCGCCGCCAAGCGCAATGGCGCTTATCGGTTGGGCGAACGCGGCATTGTCGGCACGACGCTCTATCGCGCGCCGAACGAGCGGCCGGTCGAGACACTGCCTCGGGAGCGACGGCCGGCGCTGACGGAGGGCGTGGCGACCTGCGAGCCGCTGTTTCCGGTGCGTATCGATCAGTCGATCGGAGCCGGATCATGATCCCGGATTTCAGCCAGATCGGCTGGTCGGCGCCGCGGCGCGCGCCAACGGACCTCAAAGGGCAGCGGATGACGCCGGAAGGCATCGCCGTCAAACACCTCTATACGCAAGGCGACCTCAAGGGGCTCGACAATCTCGACACCTATCCGGGCATGCCGCCCTTCGTGCGCGGCCCCTACCCCACCATGTATGTCCAGCAGCCTTGGACGATCCGGCAATATGCCGGCTTCTCGACGGCGGAGGAGTCCAACGCTTTCTACCGGCGCAATCTCGCCGCCGGCCAGAAAGGCCTGTCGGTCGCCTTCGATCTTGCTACGCATCGCGGCTATGACAGCGACCATCCGCGCGTCGCCGGCGATGTCGGCATGGCAGGCGTGGCGATCGATTCCATCCTCGACATGCGCCAGCTGTTCGACGGCATCCCGCTCGACGAGATGACCGTGTCCATGACCATGAACGGCGCTGTGCTGCCGATCATGGCTTTGTACATCGTGGCGGCGGAGGAACAGGGCGTCGCGCAGAAGGATCTGGCCGGGACCATTCAGAACGACATTCTGAAGGAGTTCATGGTCCGCAACACCTACATCTATCCGCCGAAACCTTCGATGCGGATCGTCTCGGACATCTTCGCCTACACGTCCAAGCATATGCCGAAGTTCAACTCGATCTCGATCTCCGGCTACCACATGCAGGAAGCGGGCGCGACCGCCGATCTCGAGCTTGCCTACACCATTGCCGACGGCATCGAATATGCGCGCGCCGGAGTCGCCGCCGGCCTCGACATCGACCGCTTCGCGCCGCGCCTTTCCTTCTTCTGGGCGATCGGCATGAACTTCTTCATGGAGGTCGCCAAGCTGCGCGCCGCGCGGCTGCTCTGGTCGAGCCTGATGAAGAAGAATTTTTCGCCGAAGGACGAGCGCTCGCTATCGCTGCGTACCCATTGCCAGACATCGGGCTGGTCGCTGACGGCGCAAGACCCCTATAACAACATCACCCGCACGATGATCGAGGCGATGGCGGCGACGCAGGGACATACCCAGTCGCTGCACACCAATTCCTTCGACGAGGCGATGGCGTTGCCGACCGACCATTCGGCGCGGATCGCCCGCAACACGCAGCTCATCCTGCAGAAGGAATCCGGCACCACGCGCATGATCGACCCATGGGGTGGCTCGGCTTATGTCGAACGGCTGACGCATGACCTGGCGGCGCGCGCGCTGGCCCATATCGAGGAGGTCGAGAGCCTCGGCGGCATGGCGGCGGCGATCGAGAAAGGCATTCCAAAGCTTCGCATCGAGGAAGCGGCCGCGCGCACGCAGGCGCGCATCGATTCCGGCGAGCAAATTCTGGTCGGAGTCAACGCGCACCGGCCGCAGACCGACATCGAAGTCGATGTGCTGAAGATCGACAATGCCGAAGTGAAGGCCCGGCAATTGGCGAAGCTGCAGCGGCTCAAGGGCACGCGCGACGTCGCGGCGATCGAGGACGCGCTGGCGGCCCTCACCCGCGCGGCCGAAAGCGGCGAGAACCTGCTCGAATTCGCCATCCGCGCGGCGCGCGCCAACGCCACGGTCGGCGAGATTTCGCTGGCACTGGAAAAAGTGTTCGGTCGCCACACGGCGGCGGTGCAGACCATCTCCGGGGTCTATCGCGAAGCGCTGGGCGACACTCCGGCGCTCGAGCGGCTGCAGGAGAAGATAGACGCGTTCGAAAAGAAATCCGGCGGCAAGCCGCGCATCCTCGTCGCCAAGATGGGCCAGGACGGCCACGACCGCGGCCAGAAGGTGATCGCCAGCGCCTTTGCCGATCTCGGCTTCGACGTCACCGTCGGGCCGATGTTCCAGACGCCGGATGAAATCGCGAAGCTGGCGGTGCGGCACGATGTCGACATCATCGGCGCCTCCTCTTTGGCCGCCGGCCATCTGACGCTGATCCCCGAGCTCAAGGAAGCGCTGAAGAAACTCGGCCACGGTGACATGCTGATCGTCGCCGGTGGCGTCATCCCGCCGCAGGACTATGACGCGGTGCTGGCGGCGGGAGCGGCGGAGATTTTTCCGCCGGGAACGGTTATCCCGGATGCTGCCAACCGGCTGATGGATCGGTTGCTGGCCAATCGGTGAGAGCTTGCCAAATCGGCAACAAAGTTGCTCCATGATCAGAATACAACCAGAGCGCGACTATGGTGAGGACCATCATCCAGGAGTTCGAGGACGGATCCGGAGCCGTCATCGTGCCGCAGGAAATACTCGATAGCTTGAACCCTCAAGCTGGCGACCAGCTTCAGATCATCGAAACTGACGACGGGGTCATTCTGAGGCCAGTCCGCGACAACGTCGAACATCAGATGGACGCCGCTCGCGATATCATGGACAAATACGAAGCCGCACTGCGCAAGCTGGCAAAGTAGATGGACCTACGTGATTGGTCATGGCCCTCGCGATTTCGTCATTCTATGGCGGAGCAAGGAGCGAAGCGACGCGCGCAGACCATAGAATCCATTCCGTGACGCCGAGGCGCTTCCACGATCCGGAATTCTGCTCCGCTGCATTCCTCGGCGAAAGTAACGGAATGGATCCTCGGGTCTACGCGTCCGCTACGCTCCCGCTTCGCCCGTGGATGACGATCACGATGGGCGTTTCGGCCAAACTCCCAAGGCATGCGACGCGAACACAACCGAGCGGTCAAAACTCGGGGAACTAGTTCTCGGCCTTGTATGAGAGCTTGACGATCTCCCACTCCTTGCCGTTGACCCTGACGACCTCGCCGATCTTCTTGCCGAATAGGGCAACGGCCATAGGCGAGACATGGGAAATGCTGCCTTTTGACGGATCGGCTTCGTCCTCGCCGACGATGCGCCAGTGCACCTTCTTGCCGTCATCGCCTTCCAGCGTGACGCCCATGCCGAAGCGGACCACGTCGCTGCCCGGTTCCGGCACGGAAAGCTCCGCACTCTCTCGCCGCGCGGTCCAATAGCGCAGGTCGCGCGACACCACCGCAAGGCGCTCGCGATCGCCGCGCCTTTCGGCCTTGGCCATCAAGTCGCGCAGGTCGGCGAGATTCTCCTCGATCATCGCGAGGCCCCGCTCCGTCACCAGATTGCGGTGTGAACTGACAGGCCGTTCGCCGACGCCGGCAATGGCGTTTTCGCTGTCTTCTTCGCGCGTAAAAGCTCTGCTCATGCAACGAACTTAGGCTTGGCGAGGCGACTGCACAAGCGGTTTGCCGGCAAGTCTGCCTTGGCACGATTCCTGCGACGTACAGGGCAAAACGCCAGGACCTGTGCCGATGTTGAACAGACGAACGCTGCTTGCCCAGACCGCCGGCTTCGCCGTCGCCGGCGTCTTCGCCGGCAAGGCATCGGCGAAGGCGCTGCCGGGTATCGAGATGGCCGCGATGCGCGGATCGATCAACGCCACGGAGATCGGCGTGCAGCCGGGCGCGGTCGACGACCAGAGCAAGGCTTTCGCCAAGCTGCTGGCCGAGGCCAGCGACCGCGACCAGCCAGTATTCCTGCCGCCCGGAACCTATCTCGTCTCAAACCTCAAGCTGCCGGCCCGCGTGCGCCTGTCGGGCGTGCCCGGCGCGACGCGCATCGTCTATGGCGGCAACGGCCACCTGATGATGGCCGAACAGGCCGAGCATATCGAGCTCAGCGGGCTAGTGCTGGACGGCGCCAACCGCTGGCTGGCGGATTACACGCAAGGGCTGCTTGACCTGCGCCGCGTCGCCCATCTCGTCATCGACAATTGCCAGGTGACCGGCAGCGGCAAGAACGGACTGGCGCTCGAGCATGCCGTCGGCCGTGTCGGCCGCTCCGATATTTCGGGTGCGGCGGATGCCGGCATCTATTCGGTCGAGGCCGGCGGGCTGGAGATTTCGGGCAACACCGTTTCCGACTGCGCCAATGGCGGCATCCTGGTGCATCGCTGGCAGGCGGCGGAGGACGGCACCATCGTCAGCGGCAATCGCATCCAGCGCATCGGCGCAAGGAGCGGCGGCACCGGCCAGAACGGCAACGGCATCAACGCCTTCCGCGCCGGCAATGTCATCATCTCCGGCAACGTCGTCTCGGACTGCGCCTTCACCGCGGTGCGCGCCAACAGCGCCAGCAATTTGCAGATCACCGGCAACACGTGCTCGCGCTCGGGCGAGACCGGGATCTATTCGGAATTTTCCTTCGAAGGCGCGATCCTCAGCAACAATCTGGTCGACGGCGCCGCCAACGGCATCTCGATCGTCAACTTCAACGAAGGCGGGCGCATGGCAGTCTGCTCGAACAACATCGTGCGCAACCTTTCGACCACCGGCCCCTACACCGTCGATCCGCCCGGCTTCGGCGTCGGCATCAGCGCCGAAGCCGACACGACCGTTTCAGGCAACGTCGTCGAGAACGCGCCGCTCTACGGCATGCAGCTCGGCTGGGGGCCATATCTGCGCAATGTCGTGGCGACCGGAAACATCATCCGCCAGGCAGGCACCGGCATCGTCGTTTCGGTCGTCGAAGGCTCCGGCACCGCGGTCATCTCGGACAATGTCATAGACGGCGCGAAAAACGGCGCCATCATCGGCCAACGCTGGGCCGATCCGGTGACGGACGACCTCGCCAAATCAAGCGACAGCGGCTACGCGCATCTGACCGTCGAGCGCAACAAGGTGAGCTGATGCATGACGTCCAGAAGTGCGCAGCGGTTCCGGGACAACGACAAAACAAAAACTTAAAGCACGTCGCCTGAATTCGTTTCAGCGCGACGCGCTTTAGGCCACAGCCACGATAATATGCGCCTGGATCTTGGCGGCCACCTCGCCGCTGCCGTGCCTTTCGGCGATTGCGGATTCGGCGTAGTCGGTCGCGGACGCCAATCTTCCTGCGTCCCTGGTCTCGATCTCGTTGCGAAGAAGGGTTCCCTGACAATAGGCAACCGCCGGGACGCGCGGCGAGGATGCGCGGCTCTGCTCGGCCCTGGTATCGATCGCCACATCGGAGAACCCAGCGGCCTTCAGATCGCTGCGGATCAACGCCTTGTCGTGGTAGCCGTGCGGCGTGCGCGCCAGGAAGCGCGGCGGATCGTTCGGAAAAACCCTCGCAAGAGCATTCGTCACGTCATCGGCGAAGATATTCTCCTCGATGCGATCCCAGACGCTGAACAGGAAATGCCCGCCTGGCTTAAGGACCCGCTTTGCCTCGCGATAGGCAGCGATGCGGTCGGGAAAGAACATGGCGCCGAACTGACAGCCGACGAGGTCGAAGGCGCCATCGTCGAATGGCAGCTTCAGGGCATCCGCCGCCCGCCACGTGATGCGGCTGTCGGGGCCCTGGCGCGAAGCCGCGTAGTCGAGCATCGGCTGGTTGAGGTCGGTCACCGTATAGCTGCTGCCGGGAGAGAGTTTTGGCGCCAGTGCACGGGTAACGGCCCCGGTGCCCGCGGCAGTTTCCAAAACCGCGCCGGGCGAGAAGGACGCCGCCCGCATTGCGAGATCCGCGGCATATGGCTCGAAAATCAGCGGCACCATGTGGCGATCGTAATTTTCCGGGATCGACCCGGCAAACACCTTGTCCGCTTCCAGCATAGTCAGCATCCCGCCCGTTTGATGGACCGCGAGGCTAGCATACAAACTGCAACCTTTGCTGGTTCTCGACCGAGGTGGCCAGCAGCATACTTGTCGAAAGGGGAATCCGCCCCCTAGTTGAGCGCCGTTGTCGGCCGCAGCGAGCCGACCTTGGCGCCGACGCGACTTTCGACTGCGGGATGGGCGAGTTGGGCGAGCTTTGCCGCGAGCGCTTCATCGCCGCGCAGCAGCTTTGCCAGCACCGCGGCGATCGTCACCTCGGCCGCCCTGCCGGCGCCGTCATCGCATTTCAAGGCGATGCCGAGGCCAAGTTCGGGCAATGCCGCGCAATAGACGCCTTCGGCGCCGGTCTTGACGAAGATGCGGCCCGGTGCTGCCTGCATCAGCGCGACATCGGCCTTGCCGGTGCCGGCGACCAGAAACGGCTCGGCCATGCAGGCCGAAAGCAGCCGCTTCGCCGCCTTGGCGCGTTCAGGCGAAAAGCCCCTGCCCGTCGCCATGCGGGCAAAGCCCCGTGCGAAGTTCTTCAACGGCACGGCATAGGTGGGGATTGAGCAGCCGTCCGTGCCGCAATGGTCGACGTCATGCGCGGCCCCCGTCACGGACTGCATGGCGTCGCGCACCATCTCCTGCAGCGCATGGCCGGCCTTGACGTAGCCGCCATGGGCAATGCCGGCGTAGACGCAGGTGCAAAGGAAGCCGGAATGCTTGCCGGAGCAGTTGTTGTGCAGAGCGTTCGGCACGCCACCGGCGCGGGCGAGCGCGATGGTTGCGTCATGGCTCGAGGGCCAATGCGCGCCGCATTCCAGCGCGTTTCTGTCGAGGCCTGCCTTGGCGAGCATCGCCGCAGCTAGTTCGACATGGGCGGGCTCGCCCG
This sequence comes from Mesorhizobium sp. WSM4832, assembly GCF_055811115.1. NCBI lineage: Bacteria > Pseudomonadati > Pseudomonadota > Alphaproteobacteria > Hyphomicrobiales > Phyllobacteriaceae > Mesorhizobium > Mesorhizobium sp. WSM4832. The sequence continues at coordinate 112,329 of NZ_JBVVQH010000007.1, forward strand.
AATGCGAGGCGCAGGCCAGCGCCAGTTCGCGGTTGCCGAAACCATAGGCGTCGGCAGCACCCGATTCGACCAGCGGCAATGCCTGGATTGCTTTCACCGCGGAGCGTGGGAACACCGGGCGCTCCGTATCGCCGATCTCCCAGACGGGCTTGCCGTCGGCGTCGAAGACCGACACCGCGCCGCGGTGCGCGCTTTCGACCACCGCGCCGCGCGTGACTTCGACCAGAACCGGATTCGTCATGCTGCCTCCCGCACGCGCGCCCATGGGGCGCGCCGCTTCAATGCGGGCCGCTTCTACCTGATCCGGTCGAGGATGGAAACGTAGTTGGCGACCGCCGCGCCGCCCATGTTGAAGATGCCGCCGAGTTTTGCGCCCGGCACCTGGATGCCGCCGGCTTCACCGACAAGCTGCATGGCGGTGAGCACATGCATCGAGACGCCGGTCGCGCCGATCGGATGGCCCTTGGCCTTCAATCCGCCGGAAGGATTGACAGGCAGGCGGCCGCCCTTGGCCGTCGTGCCGTCCAGCGCCAGCTTGGCGCCCTCGCCGGGCTTGGCCAGGCCCATCGCCTCATATTCGATCAATTCGGCAATGGTGAAGCAGTCATGCGTCTCGACGAAGGAGAGGTCGTCAAGCGTCACGCCGGCCTTCTTGAGCGCCTGCTCCCAGGCCCGCTCGCAGCCCTCGAAGGAAAGGATGTCGCGCTTCGACATCGGCAGGAAATCCTGGACGTGTTCGTTGGCCCGGAAGGTCACGGCACGGCGCATCCTGAGCGCGGTCGCGGTGTCGGTGAGCACAAGTGCGGCCGCGCCGTCCGAGACCAGCGAGCAATCTGTGCGCTTCAACGGACCGGCGACGAACGGGTTCTTCTCGCTTTCCTGGCGGCAGAACTCATAGCCGAAATCCTTGCGCATCTGGGCGTAGGGATTGTCGACGCCGTTCTTGTGGTTCTTGGCGGCGATCATGGCCAGCGCATCGGACTGGTCGCCATAGCGCTGGAAATAGGCCTGCGCGATCTTGCCGAAGACACCGGCGAAACCGGCCGGCGTGTCGCTGTCCTCCGGCAGGTAAGAGGCCTTGAGCAGGTTCTTGCCGATCTCGGGGCCAGGCGTGGTCGTCATCTGCTCGGCGCCGACCACCAGCACGATACGCGCGGCGTTGGCATCGATGGCGCGGATGCCTTGCCTGACGGCGGCCGAACCGGTGGCGCAGGCATTCTCGACGCGCGTCGCCGGCTTGAAGCGCAGCCGGTCGTCGGCCTGCAGCACCAGGCTGGCAGTGAAATCCTGCGGCGAGAAGCCGGCGTTGAAATGGCCGAGCACGATCTCGTCTACGTCGTCCGGACCAATGCCGGCATGGTCGAGCGCCTCGACGGCGACCTTGGTGATCAGACCCTCCAGCGTCTCGCCTTCGAGCTTGCCGAAGCGCGAATGCGCCCAGCCGACGATGCATGCGGTCATAACAGCCTCCATTTGCCGCGAAGCCTAGCACGTATGATCGCGGCATGAGATTCAATATTGTTCAATAGTGAACCGTTTTCCAGTCCAAAGGATAGGCCAGAGCGACACGATCGGTTGATCGTGGTGCTGATTTTTTGTTGATTGATCCGTCAATAAAAAATAATCTCACTGCGGAAACCGGATTTCCCAGATGCCGAAAATCGGAATGGAGCCAGTGCGCCGCAAGGCGCTGATCGATGCGACGATCTCGGCGATCGGCGAGCACGGCTCGCTGGACGTGACGATGTCGGAGATCGCCGGCCGCGCCGGCGTGTCGTCGGCGCTCGCGCATCACTATTTCGGCGCCAAGGACGAGCTGCTGTTCGCCACGATGCGGCACATCCTGGCCGAGCTCAACACCGATACGAGGCACGCGTTCGGCCACACCGTCACGCCGCGCCAGCGCGTCTCGGCCGTCGTCGCCGTCAGTTTCTCCGACGACCAGTTCCAGCCTCAGATCATTGCCGCCTGGCTCGCCTTCTATGTCGAGGCGCAGAAATCGTCCAACCTGCGGCGGCTGCTGCGCATTTATGCGCGGCGGCTGCATTCGAACCTGATGAGCGGCCTGACCGGTATCCTGCCAAGGGCCGAGGCCGACCGCGTGGCCGAAGCGATCGCGGCGCTGATCGACGGGCTCTACATTCGGCGCGCGCTGAAGGACGGCGTGCCCGATGCGCGGACCGCGATCGCGCTCGTCGAGGACTATCTCGAAACCAAGCTCAATGGACGGAGCCTACCTTGACCACCCGGCGACCCAATTTCCTGATCGTCATGGTCGATCAGCTCAATGGCACGTTCTTCCCGGACGGTCCGGCAGATTTCCTGCAAGTGCCGCATCTGAAGGCGCTTGCCGCGCGCTCGGCGCGTTTTGCCAACAACTACACCGCTTCGCCGCTCTGCGCGCCTGGCCGCGCCTCCTTCATGAGCGGGCAATTGCCGTCGCGCACCGGGGTCTATGACAATGCGGCCGAATTCGTCTCGTCGATTCCGACCTTCGCCCATCACCTGCGCGCCGCCGGCTATTACACCTGCCTGTCGGGCAAGATGCATTTCGTCGGGCCGGACCAACTGCACGGTTTTGAGGAGCGGCTGACTACCGATATCTATCCGGCCGATTTCGGCTGGACGCCCGACTACCGCAGGCCCGGCGAGCGCATCGACTGGTGGTATCACAATCTGGGCTCAGTCACCGGCGCGGGTGTCGCCGAAACCACCAACCAGATGGAGTATGACGACGAGGTCGTGTTCCTGGCCACGCAGAGGCTCTATCAGCTGTCGCGGGAGCAGGACGGCGCGGACCGCCGGCCCTGGTGCCTTACCGTCTCGCTGTCGCACCCCCACGATCCCTATGTCGCGCGTAAGCAGTACTGGGATCTCTACGAGAATTGCCAGGCGCTGGACCCTGAGACCGGGTTCATCAGCCATGACGAGCAGGACCCGCACTCGCAGCGGCTCTACCGCGCCAGCGACTACCCTTTTTTCGACATCACGCCCGAGCAGGTGCGCCGTTCCCGGCGCGGCTATTTCGCCAACATCTCCTACGTCGACGACAAGCTCGGCGAGCTTATGGACGTTCTCGCGCGCACCCGCATGCTCGACGACACGACCATCCTGTTCTGCTCGGATCACGGCGACATGCTGGGCGAGCGCGGCCTGTGGTTCAAGATGAGCTTCTTCGAGGGTTCGGTACGGGTGCCGCTGATGATCGCCGGCAAAGGCGTGCCGGCCGGCCTCATCGAAGCGCCGGTTTCCAATCTCGACGTGACCCCGACGCTTTGCGACCTGGCCGGCATCGACATCGCGGCAATCGCGCCCTGGACGGACGGCCAGTCGCTGGTGCCGCTTCTCGACGGCAAGCAGCGCATCGCGCCGGTGCTGATCGAGTACGCGGCCGAGGGCTCCTACGCGCCGCTGGCCGCGATCCGCGACGGCAAATACAAGTTCGTCCATTGCGAGCTCGATCCGCCGCAATTGTTCGATCTCGAAGCCGATCCGCTCGAGCGTAGCAACCTTGCCGACGATCCGGCGAACGCTGCGCTGGTCGCCACCTTCACGCAAAAGGCCCGGGCGCGCTGGGATATGGCCGCTTTCGACGCCGCGGTGCGCGAAAGCCAGGCGCGCCGCTGGGTCGTCTATCCGGCGTTGCGCAACGGCGCCTACTACCCGTGGGATTTCCAGCCGCTGCAGAAGGCATCGGAGCGCTACATGCGCAATCACATGAACCTCGACAATCTCGAGGAAAGCAAACGGTATCCGCGAGGCGAATGATGGCAGACGTTCTGGTTCCCTCCCTCGACCACCTGAAACAGGCCTATGCCGTCACCTCGGCGGCCACGCAAATGACGCCGCTGCTGGAATCTGCAGCCCTCGCCAGGGAGACCGGCGCGGCGCGCATCTTCGTCAAGCCGGAGTCACTGCAATGGGCTGGCTCCTTCAAGGTGCGCGGCGCCTATTGGCGGCTGAACCGGCTGTCGCCGGATGAAGCAAAAAAGGGGGTGGTCGCCTATTCCTCCGGCAATTTCGCGCAAGGACTGGCGGCGGCCGGCCAGGCGCTCGGCATTCCCGTCACCATCGTCATGCCGATCGACGCACCCGCCGCCAAGCGCGACGCGACCGCCGGCTATGGCGCGCGGGTGGTGCTGACGGATCATGGCGACCGCGCCCGTGAGGAGGTCGCCGCTGCCAAGGCGCGCGAGATCGCCGAAACCGAGCACCTCACCTTGCTCCATCCCTTCGACGATCCGGAGATCGTTGCCGGCCAGGCCGGCGCCGGACTGGAGGCGCTCGACCAACTTTCGGCGAAGAAAGCGCATGCCGACCTGGTGTTCTGTTCGGTCGGCGGCGGCGGGCTGATCGGCGGCGTCTCGCTGGCCTTCCACTATCTGTCTCCGAAGACCGAGATCATCGCGGTCGAGCCGGACGGTTTCAACGGGATGGGCTCATCGCTCGCGCATGGCGCGATCGAAACGATGCCGATCGGGCCGAAATCGATCTGCGACGGGCTGATGGCGCGCAAGCCTGGCGACGCGCCCTTCGCGGCGGTGAGTGCTGCCGGGGTGCGCGGCGTCACCGTCGACGACGCCTCGGTGCGGCGGGCGATGAAGATCGCCTTCGAGCAGATGAAGCTGGTGCTGGAGCCTTCGGGCGCCGCATCGCTCGCAGCACTGCGCGGCGGCAAGGTGGATGTGGCGGGCAAGACCGTCCTCGTGGTGGCTACCGGCGGCAATGTCTCGCTCGCCGATTTCATGGCGCATATGAACAATGCTTGAAGCGGATTTCGTCATCATCGGCTCCGGCTCCGCCGGCTCGGCCATGGCCTATAGGCTGTCGGAGGACGGCAAGCATTCGGTGATCGTCATCGAGTTCGGCGGCACCGATTTCGGGCCGCTGATCCAGATGCCGTCGGCGCTGTCGATCCCGCTCAACATGAGCCTCTACGACTGGGGGTTCGCCAGCGAGCCGGAACCGCATCTCGGCGGCCGCGTGCTGGCGACGCCGCGCGGCAAGGTGATTGGCGGCTCCTCCTCGATCAACGGCATGGTCTATGTGCGCGGCCATGCGCACGACTTCGACCACTGGGCCGAACAAGGTGCTGCCGGCTGGGGCTTCGCCGACGTGCTCCCCTATTTCAAGCGCATGGAGGATGCCAACGGCGGCGAGGACGGCTGGCGCGGACATGGTGGCCCGCTGCACGTGCAGCGCGGCACGCGCATGAACCCGCTTTACGGTGCCTTCGTCGAAGCAGGCCGCCAGGCTGGTTTCGAGCTGACCGACGATTACAACGGCGCCAAGCAGGAAGGCTTCGGGTCGATGGAGCAGACCATTTTCGGCGGCCGCCGCTGGTCGGCTGCGAACGCCTATCTTAAGCCGGCTCTCAAACGCAAGAATGTCAGCCTGCTCAAGGGTTTCGCCCGACGCGTGGTGATCGAGAATCAACGCGCTGTCGGCGTCGAGATCGAAGCTGACAAAAAGATTCAGGTCGTTAAGGCGCGGCGTGAGGTGATCGTCGCGGCATCGTCGATCAATTCACCGAAGATCCTGATGCTGTCCGGCATCGGCCCGGGCGCGCATCTCAAGGAAAACGGCATCCAGGTGGTCGCCGACCGGCCGGGCGTCGGCCGCAATCTGCAGGACCATCTGGAGCTCTACATCCAGCAGGAATCGACCAAGCCGATCACGCTGAACTCGGTGCTCAATCCGTTCTCCAAGGCATTGATCGGCGCGCAATGGCTGTTCTTCAAGACCGGCCTCGGCGCCACCAACCATTTCGAGGCGGCGGCCTTCGTGCGTTCGCAGGCCGGCGTCGACTATCCCGATATCCAGTACCACTTCATCCCAGCAGCGGTGCGCTATGACGGCAAGTCGGCCGCGAAGTCGCATGGCTTCCAGGCCCATGTCGGCCCGATGCGCTCGAAGTCGCGCGGTTCGGTGAGCCTGCGCTCGCCCGACCCGAAAGCCAAGCCGGTGATCCGCTTCAACTACATGTCGCATCCGGACGACTGGAGCGAGTTCCGCCATTGCATCCGGCTGACGCGCGAGATCTTTGGCCAGAAGGCCTTCGACGGGTTCCGCGGCAAGGAGATTTCGCCGGGCAGCCATGTGCAGTCGGATGATGAGCTCGACGCTTTCATCCGCGACCACGCCGAGAGCGCCTACCATCCCTGCGGCACCTGCAGGATGGGCCGCGCCGACGACCTGACCGCCGTCGTCGATCCGGAATGCCGGGTCATCGGCGTCGAGGGTCTGCGCGTTGCCGACTCCTCGATCTTCCCGCGGGTGACCAACGGCAATCTCAACGCGCCCTCGATCATGACCGGCGAGAAGGCATCCGACCACATCCTCGGCCGTACGCCGCTCGCGCCGTCCAACCAGGAACCGTGGATCAATCCGCGCTGGCAGGTGTCGGACAGATAGCGCATGATCGGGGCGGATCGCTCCGCCGCTCGAAGAGAACTGGAGAACCGCCCCATGCGCGCCCAGCCAACGGCATCGCACTACGTCAACGGCCGCTACATCGAGGACGAAGGCGGCGCGCCGCTTCCGGTGATCTATCCGGCGACAGGCGAGACGATCGCGACGCTGCATTCAGCGACGCCGAACGTGCTGGAGCTGGCAATCGAGGCCGCCCGCGCGGCGCAGCCGGCCTGGGCGCGGCTGAAGCCGGTCGAACGCGGCCGCATCCTGCGCCGTGCCGCCGACATTTTGCGCGCCCGAAACGCCGATCTGGCGCGGATCGAGACGCTCGACACCGGCAAGGCGATTCAGGAGACGCTGGTGGCCGACGCGCCTTCGGCGGCCGATTGCCTCGAATATTTCGCCGGCGCGGTCGCCGCCTTCAACGGCGAGATGATCGATCTCGGCGGACCGTTCGCCTACACGCGGCGCGAGCCGCTCGGGGTGTGCGTCGGCATCGGCGCCTGGAACTATCCGATCCAGATCGCCGGCTGGAAGTCGGCGCCGGCTTTGGCCATGGGCAACGCCATGGTGTTCAAGCCGTCGGAGAACACCCCGCTGTCGGCGCTGGCGCTGGCCGAGATCTACAGCGAGGCCGGCCTGCCCGACGGGCTGTTCAGCGTCGTGCAGGGCTATGGCGACGTCGGCGCCGGTCTCGTCGGCCACGACGTCGTGGCAAAGGTCTCGCTGACCGGCTCGGTGCCGACCGGCCGCAAGGTGCTGTCGCTTGCCGGCTCGAAGATGAAGCACGCGACGATGGAGCTCGGCGGCAAGTCGCCGCTGATCGTCTTCGACGACGCCGACCTCGAGAACGCCATCGGCGGCGCCATGCTCGGCAACTTTTACTCCACCGGTCAGATCTGCTCCAACGGCACGCGCGTCTTCGTGCAGAACGGCGTCCATGACCGCTTCGTCGAGCGGCTGGTCGAGCGCACCAAGAAGATCCGGATCGGCGATCCGCTCGACCCGGAAACGCAGATGGGGCCGCTAGTGAACAAGGCGCAGCAGGACAAGGTGATGTCCTACATCGAAGCCGGCAAGCAGGACGGCGCGAACCTCGCCTGCGGCGGCAACGTGCCGTCGCTGCAAGGTTTCGAGGGCGGCTTCTTCATCGAGCCGACGGTGTTCACCAATGTCACCGACAGCATGCGCATCGCGCGGGAAGAGATTTTCGGGCCGGTGATGAGCGTCTTGAAATTCGACAGCGAGGACGAGGTGATCGAGCGCGCCAACGATACCGAATTCGGGCTCGCGGCCGGCGTGTTCACCCGCGACCTGCCGCGCGCGCACCGGGTGATCGCCGAGCTGCAGGCCGGCACCTGCTGGATCAACGCCTACAATCTCACCCCGGTGGAAATGCCCTTCGGCGGCGTCAAGCAGTCCGGCATCGGGCGGGAGAATTCGCTTGCCGCGCTGGCGCATTATTCGCAGCTGAAGGCGGTTTATGTCGAGACGGGGGACGTAGCGAGCCCTTATTGAGCCGGCGATTGGCGAAAGCCGAGGGACAGCCAATCTCCCCCCTTGCGGGGGAGATTGGCAGCTTCACCCCTTCCCCGCAGTCCCATCCAGATACTGCGTCAGCGCATAGACCAGGTGGTAGAAGATGCTGGCGGGCACCTCGGTCGCCAGTGAGCGACCGCGCTCGTCGATGCGGTCGATCCACAGGCCGAGCGGGGCGGGGTCGATGTGCCAGCGGAACAGGCGGCCGACGCGCGCCTCGATCTCGGGCTTGAGGTCCGGCCCGCCCGACCCGTCCAGCGCGATCGCCGCCTTGATCGCCTCGGCCTGCGGCCAGCCGCGCGAGACCGTGTCGAGCGGCAGGCCCTGGCGCGAGACCGCGCCATAGGCGAGGCCGGTGGCGCGGTTGAGGCCGTTGGCGATGGCCGAGGCATAAAGTTTGCGGGCGAAGGCGGTGAGTTCGCTCTGGCCGCTGCGAGCGGCGAAATCGACCAGCAGCGAGGCCCATTCAAAGTGGTGGCCAGGCTCGGTCCATGTCCCCTTCTCGCCCGCCGCCGGCTTCCAGCCCTCATCGAAATATTCGCCCAGTGTCCAGCTTTCGGCATCGAAGAAATGGCTGCGGAAGAGGTCGATGATGCGCGCGGCCCGGCGCAGATAGGCGCGCTCGCCGGTCGCCTTGTGCCAGGCGAGGAAAGCTTCGAGCAGATGCATATGCGGGTTGGAACGCCGTTCCTCCGCGCCGTCGGAGGTTTCCAGAAAGCCGGTCATGCGGCTGTCTTCGAGATGCGCATCGAGGAAGGCAAACGTCTCCTCGCCGAGCCGCAAGGCGGCGGGATGGCCCGACATGTGGGCGTGCGCCAGCGCCAGAAGCACGCAGGAATGGTCGTAGGCGTCCTCGACCGGATCGGCGACCGAGCCGTCGATGTTGAGCGTACGCACCCAGCCACCCCGCTCGGTGCGGCCCTGACCGGCCATGAAGTCGATGCCGTGCGCAATCAGCCTGTCCGCAGGCCCGTCCCAGCCGCGCTCCTTGGCAACCGCGAAGGCGTAGATCTGGCGCGCCTGCGTGCGCATGCGCTTGGGTTTCATCAGCGCCGAGGCATCGAAGCCGAGTGCCTCGTGGAAGCCGCCATAGTGCTGGTCAACGCCCGACGTCGACCATAGCGGCAATGTCTCGTCGAACAGCCAGTGACGCACGCGTCGCTGCCAGGCGCCGCTCTCGATGACGCGGTCGGGCGCCGGCGTGAACCTCGTCTCCAGCCGGCCGGATTTCTCCAGCTGCTCGACGATCTTCTTGACGTGCTGACTGTGGCTGACCGGCGCGACGAAAGTGGCATCGGCTGTCGAAACGATCGCGACGTCCTTCATGCCTATCGCCGAAAGCAGGCGGCCGTCGCCGCGGATATAGGAGTTCTCGCAATCGATGGCGACGACGTCGCCGACGATGACGTTGCCCTGCCCGTCGGAGGGGCCGACATCCAGCAGCGACTGCCAGGAGCCGAGATCGTTCCAGCGGAAGCCGGCTGGCACCATGGCGATGTCCTTCGCACGCTCCATGATGGCGTAGTCGATCGAGGTCGAGGGGATGGCCGAGTAAAGTTCCAGCGGCATGTAGAGACCGGAAAGATCGCTGGTCGCCGCCTTGTAGGCGGCTTCCGTCGCCTGCCAGATTTCCGGCGCGAAGGCAGCGAAGGCATCGCGCATGGCGCCGGCGCGAAACAGGAAGATGCCGGTGTTCCAGTAGAAACTGCCGGCCTCGAGATAGGACTGCGCGGTGGCGAGATCGGGTTTCTCGACGAAGCGCGAGACATCGAAGACGCCGTCCCTGTCGGCCCCGACGGCGATATAGCCATAGCCGGTCTCGGGCTGGGTAGGCTTGAGGCCGAACACCACGAGCCGGCCGGCATTTGCAGCGGCAGCGCCCGCCTCGATGCTTCGCCAGAACTGACCAGGCGTCGAGATCTCGTGGTCGGACGGCACCGCCAGCACCAGTTCGTCGCCATATTCGGAGAGCGTGCGCAGGCTGGCCAGCGCCACGGCGGCCGCGGTGTTGCGGCCCGTCGGCTCGAACAGCGGCCCGCCGCCGGCAAGATCGAGACCGGCAAGGTCGGCATGGACGCGCTCGGCGTGGCGTTCCGAGGCGATCAGGAAGATCGGCGTCTCGCCTTGGGACCGCGCCGCCAGCCGGCGCAAGGTCTTGGCCAGCATCGAGCCATCGCCCGAGAAGTCGTGGAACTGCTTGGGATTGTCCTCGCGCGACAGCGGCCACAGCCGCGAACCGACGCCGCCACTCATGACGAAACTGACGATGCGCTGGCTCATGAACGACCCTGTCAAAATCCGGCTCCGATGGGTTGGACTTACGACAAAAGCCTTTAAGTCCCCCTTTAGCCGACAGCCAAATCCTATGCCATTCAGGCAAGCTTCGCGAAAGAAAGGAAATGCGACAGAAGGACTGCCATTGCCGCTTGCAGGATCGGAAAGCGGCAGCTATAAGCCCGCGGTCTGGTCACGGAGTGTAGCGCAGCCTGGTAGCGCACCTCGTTCGGGACGAGGGGGTCGCAGGTTCAAATCCTGCCACTCCGACCAGAAAAAACAAGCACTTGGCTTTTCCCGAAATTGCTACCCGCCTGAAATCAGGATTGCCGTCAATCGTCGCCGTAACTCGCGGGCAGATGGCGCTGTAGTTCCATCGCGTCGTGAAGAACGCGGCCAATTCCGATGGTGAGGGGCGTCATCCGGTAGAGCAGGAAATGGCGTAGTCGCAGGACAATGCCATGTTCGGTCCGCGCGCGGTCCCGACTGTAGCGCAGGTGATAGCTGCGGATCTTGTTTCCCAACTCCGCACGAGCGATGCTGCCTACCCGTTCGGGGTCGGCAGCAATGTCGCGCAGGGCCGCGATCAACAGCCGTTCGTAGCGGGCGCGCGCGATCTCGCCGAAATTGAGTTCCGTGTAGGCGAGTATCCGGATGATGTCTTCCTTCGCGGCCGCGGAAAGCCGGTACAGGCCCATGGCCTTACAAGCCGGTTTTCTTCGCGCGTGCGCTTGCCTGTTGTCCCAGGCCACTCATGTATTCTCCGAGGTCGTCTTCAGCAACATCCTCGAAACGACCTTGTTCGATGTCGTGAAAGCCGATGTTAGCGGCCTCCCTGAGCGCTGCGAGCTTTGCCGTCTCCCTTGCCTCGCGCTGCTCGACCAGCCGCAAGCCATCACGCAACACCTCGCTGGCGTTTTGATAGCGCCCGGTCTTCACCAATCGATCGATCACCTCTTCGAGATGTTCCGTCAGGACAACATTGCGTGTCGGCATGGCGATACCGCTCCAATTCAACAGGCATGATATAGGCACATGGCATATTATGCCAGTGGCTATACTCGGCCGGCCGGCGTCGTCGCTCGGGCGATGGGCCGAGCTGAGGAAACGGGAATCACGCAACAATACTCGACAACAGCTTCTCACTTTGACCTAATGGCGCCTGATTTCGGGATGCGCGGGACTGCAGGAGGGTGAACGAAGGTTGAGAGCATGAAGTTCACGCCGACGGCAGTTTTGCCGGCAATCACGATGCTGCTCTTCGCGGCAGCCTGCTCGTCGACCGTCGCGTCAATCAGCCCGGCGAAATACGACAAGATGACGTGCGCCGAGCTCAACAGCGCGCTTGGCGATACCGCCACCGACATCTCGCGAACCGCCATCAGCCGCGGCAAGGTCGCCAACACCAGCGTGCCGAGCTGGCTGCTTGGCGGCGAGCGCGTGAAGATGGCGGTGGCCAGTCGCGAAACCGCCCGCATCGAGCGGCTGCAGCAACAGCAACAGGCGATCGTCGCGACGCGGAAGCAAAAATGCCCCTCCGCGCAGTGAGCTGAGCCTTATCAGGCTTGCCCGGCCTCAGGCACTTATCCTGAACCGTGTCGTATCGATCGCGGCGTTCATCAGCGTCTGGGTGTAGGCTTCGCGCGGATTGTCGAAGATTTCTCGTGTCGGACCTTCCTCGACGATCTTTCCCTGCTTCATGACGATGATGTAGTCGGCCATCGCGCGCACCACCGCGAGGTCGTGGCTGATGAAGAGATAGGACAGTTCGTGGTCGGCCTGCAGCTTGCGCAGCAGCTCCACGATCTGCTTCTGAACCGACCGGTCCAGCGCCGAGGTCGGCTCGTCCAGCACCACCACTTTCGGCTTCAGGATCATGGCGCGGGCAATGGCGATGCGCTGGCGCTGGCCACCGGAGAACTCGTGCGGGTAGCGGTTGCGGGCGTTGGGGTCGAGGCCGACCTCGCGCAGCGCCTCGACGGCGCGCTGGTCACGCTGCTTGCCGGTCAGCGAGGGCTCGTGCACCAGCAGGCCTTCGGTGATCACCTGGCCGACCGTCATGCGCGGCGACAGCGAGCCAAAGGGATCCTGGAAGACGAGCTGCAATTCGCGCCGCAGCGGCCGCATCGCCTGGCGGTCCGCCTCCGAGATGTCGCGGTCGCCGAAGCGGATGACGCCATCGCTGGGGAGCAGCCTCAAGAGGGCGCGACCCAGAGTCGACTTGCCTGAGCCGGACTCGCCGACGATACCGATCGTCTGGTTGCGTTTCAGCCGGATCGAGATCCTGTCGACCGCGCGCAGCATCAGCGGCTCGCCGCCAAGGAAGCCGCCGCCGATCCTGAAGACGACCTCGACGTTGCGACCCTCGAGCAGCACCGGCGAGTTGGCGGGCGGCGCCGCCTTGGTGCCCGTCGGTTCGGCGGCGAGCAGCATCTTGGTGTAGGCGTGCTGCGGGTTGGCGAAGAGCGCTTCCGCGTCGCCCTCCTCCACCACCTCGCCCTGGCGCATGACATAGACGCGATCGGCGAAGCGGCGCACGATGCCGAGATCGTGGGTGATGAAGACGATCGCCATGCCGAGCTTGCGCTGCAGTTCGGCGAGCAGCATCAGGATCTGCGCCTGGATGGTGACGTCGAGCGCCGTTGTCGGCTCGTCGGCGATCAGGATATCGGGGTCGTTGGCCAACGCCATGGCGATCATGACGCGCTGGCGCTGGCCGCCCGACATCTCGTGCGGATAGGATTTCATCCGCCGCTCGGGGTCCGGGATATGCACCAGCCGCAAAAGCTTCAGCGCCTCTTCGCGCGCCGCCTGTCCATTCAGGCCGCGGTGCCGGCGAATTGGCTCGATGAGCTGGTTGCCGATGGTGTAGAGCGGGTCGAGCGAGGTCATCGGCTCCTGGAAGATCATGCTGATCTTGCGGCCGCGGACCTGGTTGAGCTCGCTCTTGGTCATCTCCAAAAGATTGCGGCCGCGATAGTCGACCTGGCCGGTGGCCTCGCCATTGGATGAGAGCAGGCTCATCGCCGCCATCATCGTCTGGCTCTTGCCGGAACCGGATTCGCCGACGACGGCGACCGTTTCGCCGGCATTGACCTTGATGTTGATGCCCTTGACCGCCTCTACGGTGCCGTCGAGGGTCTGGAAGCGGACGCGCAGGTCCTTGACGCTGAGGATCGTTTCGGTGGCCATGTCGGCGATCCCCATCTTTATCGATCTTTCGGGTCGAGCGCGTCGCGCAAGCCGTCGCCGACGAAGTTCAAGGCGAACAGTGTCGAGACGAGGAAGAAGGCCGGAAACAGAAGCAGCCAGTTGGCGTAGCCGATGTTCTTGGCGCCGACCGAAATCAGCACGCCCCAGCTGGTCATCGGTTCCTGAACGCCAAGGCCGAGGAAGGAGAGGAAGCTCTCCAGGATGATGACCTGCGGCACCAGCAGCGTCATGTAGATGACCACAGGCCCGAGCAGGTTGGGAATGACATGGCGCAACAGGATGCCGCGCTGGCCGACGCCCATGGCTTCCGCCGCCTGGACATATTCCTGCCTGCGGATTGACAGCGCCTGGCCGCGCACGATGCGCGCCATGTCGAGCCACAACACCGCGCCGACCGCTAAAAACATCAGCACGAAGTTGCGGCCGAAGAACACCACCAGCATGATGACGAAGAAGATGAAGGGCAGCGAATAGAGCACGTCGACGATGCGCATCATCACCTCGTCGACCCGGCCGCCGGCAAAGCCCGCGGCCGCGCCGTAGATGACGCCGATGACGCCGGCGACGACGCCGGCAAGCAGGCCGATGGCCAAGGATATGCGCCCCGCCATCAGCGTGCGCGAGAGCAGGTCGCGGCCGGTATTGTCGGTGCCGAACAAGAAATACTGCTGCCTCACGGCCGAACTCATTGTCACTTCGAGGCCGTCGGGCGACTTGTTCTCGATCCTGGTGTCGTCGAAGGCGTCGGAGCGGTCGAGATAGCGGATGTTGCGGTCGTCGATCGGCTTGGTCGAGGTGACGGTGACGGTGACGCGGTTGCCGTCCTGGTGCCATTCCTTGATGTCGGCGCGCATGCGCTTGATGGCGTCGGTGAGCGCGCCCTGGATCATCTCAGGCTTCGGATAGGCCGAAAGGCTCGGCGGCATGCGCACATAGTCGCCATAGATGGTGGTGTATTCATGCGGCGCGACCCATGGGCCGAACACACTGATGACGGCGACAAATGCCAGATAGTAGAGGCTGAACATGGCGGCGCGGTTGCGCTTCAGCCGCGCCCAGGCATTGCCCCAGGCCGAGCGGCCGACGATCGGCTCCGGTACGGCGACGGCGAGATCAGTCATAACGCACCCTCGGATCGACCACCGCGTAAAGGAGATCGACGATCAGGTTGAAGACGATGGTGAAGAGCGCGATCACCACCACGGTACCCATGACCAGCGTGTAGTCGCGGTTGAGCGCGGCATCGACGAAATAGCGGCCGACCCCAGGAATGGAGAAGATCGTCTCGACGATGATCGAGCCGGTGAGCAGCGCCGCCGCCGCCGGGCCGGTGAAGGAGACGATCGGCAGGACGGCGCCGCGAAGCGCGTGCTTCACCACCACCGACCAGTCGGATAGGCCGAGCGCCCTGGCGGTGCGGATATGGTGCGAGCGCAGGCTTTCGATCATCGAGCCGCGCATCAGGCGGGCGACTATGGCGATCTGCGGCAAGGCGAGCGTCAGCACAGGGCCGACCTTGTTGATCAAGGCGCCGTCGCCCCAGCCGCCGATCGGCAAGAGTTTCCACGAAAGCCCGAAGACGAGCTGGATGACTGGCGCGATGACGAAGGTCGGAATGGTGCTGCCGGCCGTGGCCAAAGCAATCACCGAATAGTCGCCCAGCTTGTTCTGGTTGAGCGCCGCGATCGTACCGAGCACGCTGCCGAGCAAAAGCGCGAGGATAAGAGCCGATGTGCCGATCTGGATCGAGATCGGCAGGCCCTTGGCGAAGAGCTCGGTGACCGTGAAGTCGGGCAGATTGTAGCTAGGGCCGAAACTGCCGCGCAGAAGGTTGCCGAGATAGTGGACATATTGCAACCAGAGCGGATCGTCGAGGCCGAACTGGGCTTCAAGATTGGCCCTGATTTCGGGGCTCAAGCCTCGCTCCTGGTTGAACGGGCCACCCGGCGCGACACGGATCAGGAAGAACGCCACCGTCACGATGACGAACAGCGTGGGGATGGCGGTCAACAGCCGCCGGAAGACATAACGCAGCATCGGCGCCCCGCTTCAGCCAGGGCGACAGCTCTCCAAACGAAGACCCGTAACGCTGGCATCTCTGATACTCGCACCGGGGTGAATGAAAATCCAACCCGACTTTCGGCCCGGCACGACGACAGACCGCAGCCGCCGC
This sequence comes from Mesorhizobium sp. WSM4832, assembly GCF_055811115.1. Classification (NCBI taxonomy): domain Bacteria; kingdom Pseudomonadati; phylum Pseudomonadota; class Alphaproteobacteria; order Hyphomicrobiales; family Phyllobacteriaceae; genus Mesorhizobium; species Mesorhizobium sp. WSM4832. The sequence goes on from NZ_JBVVQH010000007.1 coordinate 127,942, forward strand.
TCCCAAAGAAGGGAGCGGCGGTGCGGCCAAGGTTTCTTGTCAGTCCTTGGAGATGAAGCGGGACGGATGGATGTCCATCACATTGTCGTCGAAGCCATGCAGCTTCGTCGAAACGATGTCGTGGTAGCTGTAGTAGAGAAGCGGGATCTCGCCGACGTCGTCGACGAGGATGCGCTCGGCCTCGGCGAGGTCCTTCATGCGATCCTCGGGCTTGCCGCCGGCTGCGGCCGCCTTGTCCATCGCGGCCTCATAGGCCGGGCTGTTGTAGCTCGAGTAGTTGTTGCCGCTCGCCTTGCGCGAGATGCCGAGGAAGGTCTCCGGATCCTTGTAGTCGGCGATCCAGGCGGCGCGGGCGACATCGTAGTTGCCCTTCTGCTCGAGGAAGCCGTAGTGGGTCTTGGTGTCGGTGTTGAGCAGCGTAATCTCGACACCAAGCGGCTTAAGCTGCTCCTGGATGGCGACCGCCGTGTTCTTATGGTTCTCCGAGGTGTTGTAGCGGATTTCCATCTTCAGCGGATGCTCTGGCGTGTAGCCGAGCTTCTCGAGGATCTTCTTGGCAGCATCCTCACGATCGATCTGCGGCATGTCGGCGTATTTGGCCAGTGCCGGCGTGTAGCCTTCGATGCCCGGAGGCACCATCGAATAGCCGGGCAGCATCGAGTTCTGCCAGACCTTCTCGGCGAGGAAGTCGCGATCGATCGCCATCGAGATGGCGTTGCGCAGCTCGACATTGTCCCACGGCGCCTTGTCCGTCTTGATCGCATAATAGTAGGTGCCGAGATATGGCCCGACACGGACCTGGTCACCGAATTTGGTTTTGAGATCGGCGAGCTGTTCGGTCGGCAGATCACCATAACTGTCGAGCTCGCCGGCCTCGAAGCGCTTCATCGCCGACGAGCGGTCCTCGGTCGGAATGTAGTTGACCACGTCGAGCTTGACGCTCGCGACATCCCAGAACTTCGGGTTCTTGACCAATTTCATGTGGTCGTTAGGAACCCACTCCGCCAGCGTATAGGCGCCGTTGGAGACCAGCTTGCCCGGCTTGATCCAGTCGGCGCCGAGCTTGTCTATCGAGGCCTTGCTGACCGGATAGGTTGCCTGGTGGGTCAGCATTTCGAGGAAGTAGGGCGTCGGCGCCTTGAGGGTGACTTCCAAGGTGTTGGCGTCGATCGCCTTCACGCCCATATCCTCGGCCTTGCCCTTCTTGGTGTTGAAGTCCTCGGCGCCCTTCACCGGATAGAGCATGGAAGCGTATTCGGCGGCGGTGGCCGGATCTTCCAGCCGATGGAACGAATAGACGAAATCGTCCGCCGTCACCGGGGTGCCATCCGACCAGAGGCCGTCCTTGCGCAGCTTGAAGGTATAGACAGTGCCGTCGTCGGACACCGTCCAGCTTTCGGCGGCGCCCGGAATGAGGTTCGTCTTCTGGTCATGCATGACGAGGCCCTGGAACAGGTCTCGTATAATATCGGCTTCGTAGACCGTGGACGTCTTGTGCGGATCGACCGTCTCCGCCTCGGCGGCGGAGCCGCGATTATACACGGTCTCGGCGAAGGCCGGCGCGTAGAAGGCGCCGGCGGCCAAGGTCATGGTTGTGGCGAATACCGTCGCCTTCAGCAGGTTTTTCAGCATGGAGTTCTCCCTTTGGACGCGGCCCCTCAACCACGCCTTGAGCGTTGACGCCCCGGAACCGTTCAACGGGTCCCTTTTGAGCGCGCCGCCGGTCCCTTCCGGCGGCTGGTGGCAGGAGACTAGACAGAGGACTATCTTATTTCAACTGCCAGCTGCTTGACGTTGAGTGAGCGGCTCCACGCTAAAACAGCGAAATCTAAAGCTTAATCATGCAGTTCAACTTGGTGCAGCTTTCGGTTGTTCCAGCCGTTTTCTGTTTTTGTAGGCAGGTCTTGGCATTCTCCGGACCATGCTGAAGAACCGAAAATCGCGCGCCTCATGGTCTCGTTTCCGGGCTGACGCCGCAGGCACGTCGGCGATCGAATTCGCCATGCTTGCGCCGATTTTCATCCTGCTTTTGCTCGGCATGGTTGCATATGGAATCTATTTCGGCGCCAGCCACTCCGTGCAGCAGATCGCCGCCGATGCGGCGCGAACGGCCATTGCCGGTCTCAACCAGACCGAGCGGCAGGCATTGGTGACCGATTTCATCGCCCACGACGTCTCGGGCTACCCCTTCGTCGATCCCAACAAGCTGACCGTCAACGCGCAGGACAGTGTCGCCGATGGCAGCCAGTTCGTCGTCTCGGTCAGCTACGATGCGCGTAACCTGCCGATCTGGAACCTGTTTAAGACGCTGCCGCTGCCGGGCACGACGATCCAGAGTCAATCGACGATCCGCGTCGGAGGCATATGATGCCCGTCAAGGGGGGATTGATGGCGGCGACGCGACGGCTGCTCGCCGACCGGAGCGCGAATTTCGCCATCATGACGGCGCTGTGCACGCCGGTGGCGCTGGCGCTGACCGCCTTCGCAATCGACGAGGGCTCACTCTACAACGAACGCCGCGCCGTACAGTCGATCGTCGACCTTGCCGCCATCACCGCGGCCTCGAACATCACCAATGCCCAGCAGGCGGCGCTGACGACGCTTAGCGACAACGGCATCACCTCGGTCGCCGTGCAGCAACAGAGCGCGACCATCGCGCCAACCGGCACCAAAGCCGTCGTCCAGGTCGTGCCGGGGCGCTACACGGGCGACAGCAGCATTGCCGCCGGCAGCCGCTTCGAGGCGGGCAAGCTTCCCTACAATGCCGTCCAGGTGTCGTTGAAGAAGCAGGGCACGCTTTACTTCGCCGGCTCGATCATGTCGCCGCCCACCATCGGCACGACGGCGATCGCCAGCGCGCAACCGCAAGCGGCCTTTTCCGTCGGGTCGCGGCTCGCCAGCCTCAATGGCGGCATTCTCAACGCGCTTCTCGGCGGCCTTCTCGGCGGCAACATCTCGCTCAGCGTGATGGATTACAATTCGCTGGTCTCGGCCGATGTCGATGTTCTTTCGTTCACCGATGCGCTGGCGACCCAATTGCATCTGACCGGCGTCAGCTATTCGGACGTGCTCGCCTCGAAGGCAACGATCGGACAGATCGCCACCGCCATGGCCAATGTGCCGGGGCTCGATCGCACGGCCAAGATCGCCCTGCAGACCATGGCCTCCAGCGCCACCAAAACCATCAAGATTCCGCTCAGCACTCTCATCGACCTCGGCTCCGTCGGCGATCTCGGCATCGGGCAAAAGCCGGCCGGGCTTAACGTGACAGCCAGCGCGCTCAGCATGCTGACGGCCGCGGCGGCCCTGGCCAACGGCACGAACCAGGTCGCGGTCAATCTCGGCGCCACCATACCGGGGCTGGCATCGACGACGCTTGCCATCGCCATCGGCGAGCCCATGCAGAACTCGGCCTGGCTGGCGGTGGGGGAAGCAGGCACCGTGGTGCGCACGGCGCAGACGCGCATCAAGCTCAATGCCAGCGTCAAGCTGGGCAATTCCAATCTCGGGGGCGGCATCAGCCTGCTTGCAGTCAACCTACCGCTCAATGTCGAAGTCGCCTATGCCGAAGCCAAGCTGACCGATATCACCTGTCCGACCGGCCCCTCCAGCATCAAGGTCTCGATCGCCGCGCAGCCGGGCGTCGTCGCAGCCCATCTCGCCAAGAGCAGCGCCAGCGGCTTCGCCGATTTCAGCAAGCCGCAATCCTTCTCCGACGCCGAAATCGCGGATGTCAGCGTCAAGCTGCTGTTGATCAACCTCAGCCTTTTGCAGGTCAACGGACAGTCGGCATTCTCGGTCACCAACATGATGCCGACCAATCTGACCTTCAACGCCACCGACATCGCCAACAAGGCGATCAAGACGGTGTCGACGAAGAACCTGACGCAGTCGCTGACGACATCGCTGGTCAACAATCTGTCGCTTTCGATCAATGCGCTGGGGCTTGGCCTCGACGTGACCGCCCTGCTCGGCACGGTGAAGCCGGCGGTGACGACGCTGCTCAACGGTGTGACCGCGCCGGTCGACAACCTCGTCTACAACGTGCTTGGGGCACTTGGCGTCCATGTCGGCGAAGCCGATGTGCGCGTGACCGGCGCGACTTGCGGGCGCTCGGTGCTGGTCCAGTAACCGCCGTCAGAGCGGTTCAGCTTTCCTGAGAAAAGCTGAACCGCTCTGACCTCTGTTTCTGCGCAATTCCGGACGGAAAACCGCTACACACTTTTCCTGGAATTGCTTTAGGCAATCCGCGCGAGGAAACAACCGAGCGGCGGCAATTCGAGCGCTCCCTCCCGGAAAGAGCCATACGCATCGACGACAAGGTCGATCGCTTCGATCTGCCCGAACTCCGCCGGCAGCGTCCAGCCGGCCGGTTCGCCGGCGAAGTTGAAGACGCAGAGCAATCTCTCTCCACTGCCCGCGCGGACAAAGGCGAGCAGATCGCCTTCGGCATCAAGGAACCCGATCGAACCACCGGCCAGCGCCGGATGGCGCTTGCGCAGCGCCAGGATCGAGCGATAGGCGGAAAGGACGGAACCATCCTGGCCATCCTGCATGTCGACCGCACGGGCGCGATGCGCTTGCGGCACCGGCAACCAGGGCTTGCCGGTGGAGAAGCCGGCATTTTCGGCCTCCGCCTGCCAAACCATCGGAGTGCGACAGCCGTCCCTGCCCTTCACGCCCGGCCAGAAGCGGATACCGACCGGATCGCGCAGATCCTCATAGGCGAGCTCAGCCTCCTCGAGCCCTAGTTCCTCGCCCTGGTAGAGACAGATCGAGCCGCGCAGGCAAGCGAGCAGCGCTATGGAAAATTTCGCCACGGTGTCCGGGTTTCCGCCGGGCTGGGTCCAGCGGCTGACATGGCGCACGACATCATGGTTGGAGAAGGCCCAGCAGACCCAGCCGTCGGCGACGGCGTTCTCGAAAGCCTCGACGCAGCCGCGCACATGGGCGGCTGAAAATTGCGGGCCGAGCAGGTCGAATGTGTAGCACATCTGCAGTTTGTCGCCGCCGGACACATAGGCGGCGAGCGTCTGCAGGGAACGTTCCTCGTCACCCACCTCGCCGACCGCGGCGCGGTCCGGGTACTCGTCGAGCAGGGTGCGGAAGCGTTTCAGGAAATCGAGGTTTTCGGGACGCGTCTTGTCGAAAAGATGCTCCTGGAAAGCATAGGTGCTGGTCGAACCGTTGGTGCCGGCGACGCTGGACGCCAAAGGCGGGTTGTCGCGCAGCCAGCGGTCATGGACATAGTAGTTGACGGTATCCAGCCTGAAACCGTCGACACCGCGCTCCAGCCAGAAGCGCACGGTGTCCAAGAGCGCGTCCTGAACGTCCGGATTGTGGAAGTTCAAATCCGGCTGCGCGGCGAGGAAATTGTGCATGTAATATTGCCGGCGCGTGGCGTCCCATTCCCAGGACGGGCCGCCAAAGACGGAGAGCCAGTTGTTGGGCGCATTGCCGTCCGGCCTGGCGTCGGCCCAGACATACCAATCGGCCTTGGCATTGTCGCGGCTGCTCCGGCTTTCGACGAACCATTCATGCTTGTCGGAAGAATGCGAAATCACCTGGTCGATGATGAGTTTCAGGCCGAGCCGATGCGCCTCGGCCACCAGCGCGTCGAAATCCTCCAGCGTGCCGAACATCGGATCGACGTCGCGATAGTCCGACACGTCGTAGCCCATGTCGGCCATCGGCGACTTGAAGAAGGGCGACAGCCAGACCGCGTCGACGCCGAGCGAAGCGATATGGCCGAGCCGCTCGGCGATGCCCCTCAAATCGCCGCTGCCGTCGCCGCTCGTGTCCTGGAAGGAGCGCGGATAGACCTGGTAGATGACGCAGCCGCGCCACCATTCGGCCCTTTGCCCGGAATTGTCGCCAGCCATCACGAACCTTTCCTGGCGCGAGCGTTCGCCCGCTGCTCAACCATGAAACTCACGCTGCGGCCGGGCAGCGGCCGCGCCAGGTCGACCTGCTGCGTCTCGATTGCCGGACGCCATTCAAACCCTTCCCGCGCCGGCAAGGTGAAGACACATTGGCGGCGGTCGCCATTGACGACCACTGCCAGGCGCCCGCCCTCGCTATCGCCGAGCAGCATGACGAGGCGATGTCGTCCGGCGTCGTTCCAGTCGGACTCGCCGAGCGGCGCGCCGGTCTCGGTCAGCCAGGCGACGTCCGGGATTTCCGATCCGTCGGCGGGGTCGCCCGTCAGGAAGCGTGTATCCGCCAGCGTTGGAAAGGCGCGACGCAGCGTGGCCAGCGACGATGCGTATTGCTCCAGCGCCTGGTCGCGGCCGGCCCAGTCGAGCCAGGTGATGGCGTTGTCCTGCGCATAGGCATTGTTGTTGCCGTTCTGCGTGCGGCCGAACTCGTCGCCGGCGGTCAGCATGATGGTGCCGCGCGAGGCAAAGAGCGTCGCCAGCAACGCGCACTGGTCGCTGAAGCGGGTGCTGGCAATCGTGGCGTCGTCCGTCTCGCCCTCGGCGCCGTTGTTCCAGGACAAATTGTCATTGTGGCCGTCGCGGTTCTGCTCGCCATTGGCCTCGTTGTGCTTGCGCTCATAGCCGACGATGTCGGCCAGCGTCATGCCGTCATGCGCGGCGATGAAATTGACGCTGCGGCTCGTTGGCTGGCCCTCCCTGCCAAAGACATCGGAGGAACCGGCAAGCCGGGTGGCCAAAGCGCCGATCGCGCCGGTATCGCCGCGCCAGAAACGCCTGACATCGTCGCGGTAGCGGTCGTTCCACTCCAGATATGGCGAGCGAAAATTGCCGAGCTGGTAACCGTTCGGGCCGATATCCCAAGGCTCGGCGATCAGCACGCGGCCGGCGAGCACGGGATCGCCGGCGACGGCCTGAAGCAGCGGCGCCTCCGGATCGAATGCGCCATCGATCCGCCCGAGCACCGGCGCCAGATCGAAGCGAAAGCCGTCGACGCCGGCGAAGCGGACGAAGTGACGGAGCGTGTCGAGCACCATCTCGCGCATCACCGGATGGTCGCAGGCGACCGTGTTGCCGGTGCCGGTGTCGTTCACCAGCCTGCCGTCCGGCTGATGCCGGTAATAGGCTATCGCATCGAGCCCGCGCAGCGACAGCGTCGGCCCGAGCCGGTCGCTTTCGCCGGTGTGGTTGAAGACCAGGTCGAGGATGGTGCCGATGCCCGCCTTGCGCAGCGCGGCGACGGTATCGCGCAGCTCCTCTAGGCCGCCCGGCGCCAGACGCGGATCGAGCGCCATGAAGGTCACGGGGTTGTAGCCCCAGGCGTTTGTCAGCCCCAGCGGCGGCAGGTGACGCTCGTCGATCGATGCGGTGACCGGCATCAATTCGACGGCCGAGACACCGAGACGCTTCAGGTGTTCGATGACGGCCGGATGGGCAAGCGCCGCAACGGTGCCGCGCTGCGCCTCCGGGACATCCTGATGCAGCTTGGTGAAGGCGCGGACATTGAGCTCGTAGATCAGCCCGCCCGGCCGGAACAGCGGCGGCTTAGCCGGCAAGGGTTTGGGCAGGGACCGCCCAATCGTCTTCGGCATTAGCGAGGACGTGTCGGCGCCTTCATTGCGTTTGGCGGCAAGCCGCCAGTGATACTGGTACGGCCGGTCGATCTCTGTCGCGTAGGGATCGGTGAGAAGCTTGTTCGGGTCGAACCACAGACCTCGCTCCGGCGCATAGTCGCCATCGGCGCGAAAGCCGTAGCGGGCGCCTGGTGCAAGGCCGGAGACGAAGAGCGCGTGCACGCCCCCGCCTTCCGGCTGAAGGTCCAGCCGGTCGATTTCGCGGTCGCCGCTGTCGTCGAAGAGCGAGAGCCAGAGACGCCGAGCCGAAGAGGACCAGACGGCGAAGCGGATGCCCTGAGGGGTGATGGTGGCGCCGAGCTGGGTCATGGACGCGCCTCCCCTTCTCCCCCTGCGGGAGAAGGTGGATCGGCGCGCAGCGCCGAGACGGATGAGGGGTGTTGGACGGAGTGAGGCGCTGGTGTTCTGGGCGCCGGTCTGCGCCAAGCTGGAGCACCCCTCATCCGTCCGAGCTTCGCTCGGCCACGGCCCGGGGGCGAGCCACGTGTCTCGCCCCGTCCTTCGGACCCCACAAGGGGAGAAGGGGGAGCCTTGTCCACCACCCTCAAGTAATCACGCTCGGCTTGTTGCGGCCGGTGTGGCTCTTGATGCCGGCGATGTCGTCGGCGGCGGCGATCAGGTCGGCGAGGGCCTCCTGGGTGTCGAGATCGTGCCGCGCCTTGTCCGGCTCGTAGCGCTCGATATAGACGCGCAGCGTAGCGCCGGACGTGCCGGTGCCGGAGAGGCGCAGGACGACGCGCGAGCCGCCTTCGAACAGGATCCTGATGCCCTGGTTCTTGCTCACCGAGCCGTCGACCGGGTCGTGATAGGCGAAATCATCTGCCTTGGCGATCTTGAGGCCGCGAACGCTGGTGCCGGGCAGCGAGCCGAGCTTGGCGCGCAATTCGTCGACCAATGCGTTGGCGCGATCGCTCTCGACTTCTTCGTAATCGTGGCGCGAATAGTAGTTGCGGCCGTAGGTCGCCCAGTGCTCGGTGACGATCTGCTTGCAGCTCTCGCCGCGCGCGGCGAGGATGTTGAGCCACAAAAGCACGGCCCACAGCCCGTCCTTCTCGCGCACATGGTTGGAGCCGGTGCCGGCGCTCTCCTCGCCGCAGATGGTCGCCATGCCGGCGTCGAGCAGATTGCCGAAGAACTTCCAGCCGGTCGGCGTCTCGTAGATTCCGATGCCGAGCTTTTCGGCGACGCGGTCTGCCGCGCCGCTGGTCGGCATCGAGCGCGCAATGCCTTTCAAGCCCTCCTTGTAGCCCGGCGCCAGGCGGGCATTGGCGGCCAGCATCGCCACCGAGTCCGACGGGGTGACGAAGATGCCCTTGCCGATGATCAAATTGCGGTCGCCGTCGCCGTCGGAGGCCGCGCCGAAGTCCGGCGCGTCAGGTCCCATCATCTCATCGTAAAGATGCTTTGCGTGCACCAGGTTCGGATCGGGATGATGGCCGCCGAAATCGGGCAACGGCTTGAAGTTGCGGCAGGTGCCGTCCGGCGCGCCGAGCCGGTGCTCGAAAATCTCCTTGGCGTAAGGGCCGGTCACCGCGTGCATGGCATCGAAGCGCAGGCGGAAGCCCGATTTGAACAGCTTCCTCAGCGCATCGAAGTCGAACAGGCTTTCCATCAGCTCGGCGTAATCCTTGACCGAGTCGAACACCTCGACCGTAATGCCGCCGGCTTGGACCGTGCCGATCCTGTCGATATCGACGGTGCCGATGTCGGCGATCTTGAAGTTCTTGATCTCCTTCGACTTGGCGAAGATCGCGTCGGTGATCTTTTCCGGTGCGGGACCGCCGTTGCCGGCATTGTACTTGATGCCGAAATCCTCATGCGGGCCGCCCGGATTATGGCTGGCCGAGAGGATGATGCCGCCAAAGGTCTTGTATTTGCGGATGATGTTGGAGGCGGCCGGCGTCGACAGGATGCCGCCCTGCCCCACCATCACCTTGCCGAAGCCGTTGCCGGCGGCAATGGCGATCACCTTCTGGATGACCTCGCGGTTGTAGAAGCGGCCGTCGCCGCCGATCACCAGCGTCGCGCCCTGAAAACCGTCCAGCGCATCGAAGATCGACTGGATGAAGTTCTCGGCATAGTGCTCCTGCTGGAACACAGGCACCTTCTTGCGCAGGCCGGAGGTGCCGGGCTTCTGGTCGGTATAGGGTTTGGTGGGGACGGTTCTGATCATGCCTCAGGCAGCCCTTTTCGAAAGCAGCAAGCGATAGAGTTCGACATATTTTTCGGCGCTCTTGTCCCAGGAGACATCGGCTTTCATGCCCTGGCGCTGGATCGAGGCCCAGGTTGCGGGCTTGGCGTGCAGCTCGACCAGCCTCTGGATGGCATACAGCATCGCGCCGCCATTGTTGGGTGCGAACTGGAAGCCGGTGGCGACACCAGCCGAGACCGCCGCCTCGTTGGCGTCGATGATGGTGTCGGCCAAACCGCCGGTCCTGGCGACGACCGGCACGCAGCCATAGCGCAGGCCATAGAGCTGGGTGAGGCCGCAAGGTTCGAAGCGCGACGGGATGACGATGGCATCGCAGCCACCCTGCATGATGTGCGAAAGCTCCTCATCGTAGCCGACGACGACGCCGACGCGGCCGCGATGACGGGCGGCGGCGGCAAGCAGCGTGCCCTCGAGACCGGCGTCGCCCGAGCCCAGGATCGCCAGCCGCGCGCCGGCGGCGACGATGCCGTCGACGACCGCGGCGAGGATATCCATGCCCTTCTGCCAGGTCAGCCGGCTGACGACGCAGACGATCGGGCTGCCGTCCGCCTCGAGGCCGAAGCGCTCCTCGACCGCCTTGCGGTTCTTGGCGCGCGCTGCAAGCGTGTCGGCGGAATAATTGGCTACAAGATGCTTGTCCGTCCCGGGGTTCCAGATGTCGACATCGATGCCGTTGACGATGCCGTAGAGATCGGTGGCGCGCATGTTGATCAGCCCGTCGAGACCCATGCCGAATTCCGGCGCGCGGATTTCCTGCGCATAGGTCGGGCTCACCGTCGTGATCGCCCAGGCGGCCTGCAGGCCGGCCTTGAGAAAGCCGACGCCGCCATAATATTCGACGCCGTCGAGCTGCATGGCCACGGCCGGCAGGCCGAGCTCGCCGAAGATGCCGGCGCCGAACTGGCCCTGGAAGGCAAGGTTGTGCACGGTGATCAGCGACGGCACGCCGATGGCCTTGCCGTAGCGCATGTAGGCAAGCGTCATCGCCGACTGCCAGTCATGGGCATGCACGATATCGGGCTGGTAGCCGGAGATGGCGCCGCCGGCGATGTCGCCGCCGGCCCGGCTGAGCGCCGCGAATCGCCGCCAATTGTCGGGCCAGTCGGCGCCGGAAGCGGTGCCGTAAGGGCCGCCCTGGCGATCGAAGAGATGCGGCGCGTCGAGCACGAAAAGATCGAGGTCGCCGATCTTGACGGCATGGATCGAAGCCTTGCCGCCCTGCAGCAGCGGATATTGGTAGACGGCCTTCTTCTTGGCGAAGGCCGCCATCACCACGGGATAGCCGGGAACCAGCGTGCGCATCGCCACGCCCTTGCCGGCAAGCGCGATCGGCAGGGCGCCGGTCACGTCGGCAAGCCCGCCGGTCTTGATCAGCGGGAAGATTTCGGGCGTGACCGACAGAACCTGCATGCGCTCCACATTCCGATCTCAAAGTGACAGGTCAAAGTGACAACTTGTTGATCAACCCAGGCAGGCTGCTGGTCAACCCGAGCGGGTTGACAGCTTATCAGGTTGACAGCTTGTTGATCGACCCTACGGGGTCGACAGCTGATCAACCTTATCAGGTTGACAGCTTGTTGATCATGTCCTGCGTGATCAGGCAGATGCCCTTTTCCGAAACGCGGAAGCGCTTGGCGTCGAGCGCGGGATCCTCGCCGACCACCAGCCCTTCCGGGATATGCACGCCGTGGTCGATGACGACGCGCGTGAGGCGCGCGTTGCGGCCGACCTGGACGTCGGGCAGCATGACCACTTCCTCGAGCTTGGAATAGGAATTGATGCGGGCGCCGGTGAAGATCAGGCTGCGGCGCAGCGAAGCGCCGGAGACGATGCAGTCGCCCGACACCAGCGAGGAGATCGCCTCGCCGCGGCGGCCGTCCTCGTCATGCACGAACTTTGCCGGCGGCTTCAATTCGGCATAGGTCCAGATCGGCCAGTCGCGGTCGTAGAGATCGAGCTCGGGCGTGATGTCGGTGAGGTCGATATTGGCTTCCCAATAGGCGTCCACCGTTCCGACGTCGCGCCAGTAAGGCTCGGACTCGTGCGAGGAGCGCACGCAGGACTTGGCGAAGCGATGCGCGATCGCCTTACCGTGCTGGACGATATAGGGGATGATGTCCTTGCCGAAGTCGCGGCTGGAGCCAGGCTCGGCGGCGTCGCGGCGCAGCTGCTCCATGAGGAACTTGGTCTTGAAGACATAGATGCCCATCGATGCCAAAGCGAACTCCGGCTTGTCGGGGATACCCGGCGGATCGGCCGGCTTTTCGACGAAGGCGATGATGTTGTCCTTCTTGTCGACATGCATGACACCGAAGCCGGTCGCCTCCATGCGCGGCACTTCCAGGCAGCCGACGGTGACGTCGGCCCCGGCATCGACGTGCTGGCGCAGCATCAGCTCGTAGTCCATCTTGTAGATGTGGTCGCCGGCGAGGATGACCATGTATTCGGGTCCGTAAGCCTCGATGATGTCGATGTTCTGGTAGACGGCGTCCGCCGTGCCCTCATACCACTGCGTTTCCGAAACGCGCTGCGATGCAGGCAGGATGTCGAAGCTTTCGTTTCGCTCCGGCCGCAGGAAGTTCCAGCCGCGCTGCAGGTGGCGGATCAGCGAATGCGCCTTGTACTGGGTGGCGACGCCGAGGCGGCGGATGCCGGAGTTGAGCGCATTGGAGAGCGCGAAATCGATGATGCGCGTCTTGCCGCCGAAATAGACGGCGGGCTTGGCGCGCCGGTCGGTCAGCTCCTTGAGGCGGCTGCCGCGGCCGCCGGCCAGCACATAGGCCATGGCATCGCGTGCCAACGGCTGGGTTCTTTTGATCTCTGCCATTTTACCCTCCCAAATAAGCTGCCCAGGCCGTTGCAAGAGCGAGACGAGACATCACTTGCTTCAGTCCGCGACGAATTCCAGCATGGTCGTCGACAGCGGCGGCAGAAGCATCGTCGCCGATACGCCGCCCCCTTCCCCGCTCGCTTCGACCGTGCCGCCATTGCCCATGCCGGAGCCGCCATAGACCGTGGCGTCCGTATTGATGATTTCGCGCCACTTGCCCGCCTTCGGCAGCGGCACGCGATAGTTCTCGCGCGGCACCGGCGTGAAATTGGAGATGACGGCGATCGGATTGCCGTCCGGCGCGCTGCGCAGCCAGGCGAAGACCGAGTTGTCGCGGTCGTCGACGATCAGCCAGGAGAAGCCCTCCGGCTCGCAGTCGCGCGCATGCAGCGCCGGGCGCGAGCGGTAGAGGTAGTTCAAGTCGCGCACCGTCTGCCAGACGCCGCGATGCGGCGCGAATTCGAGCAGGTTCCAGTCGAGCGCGCGTTCCTCGCTCCATTCCCGGCGCTGGGCGAATTCCTGGCCCATGAACAGGAGCTTCTTGCCCGGATAGCCCCACATGAAGGCGTAGTAGGCGCGCAGCGTCGCGAATTTCTGCCAGTCGTCGCCGGCCATCTTGTCGAGCAGCGTGCCTTTGCCGTGCACGACCTCGTCATGCGAGAGCGGCAGCACGAAATTCTCGGAGAAAGCGTAGGTCAGGCCGAAGGTGATATCGTTGTGGTGGTGCTTGCGGAAGATCGGCTCCTTGGAGAAATACTCCAGCGTGTCGTGCATGAAGCCCATGTTCCACTTGAAGCCGAAGCCGAGCCCGCCTTCATGCACCGGCTGCGAGACCTTCGGCCATGAGGTCGATTCCTCGGCGATCGTCATCACTCCGGGATGGTGGCCGTAAAGCTCCTTGTTCATCTTCTGCAGGAAGGCGACCGCCTCGAGGTTCTCGCGCCCGCCCTTCTCGTTGGGGATCCACTCGCCCGCCTTGCGCGAATAATCGAGGTAGAGCATCGAGGCGACCGCATCGACGCGCAAGCCGTCGACATGGTATTTCTCGGCCCAGAACAGCGCGTTGTTGACGAGGAACGACACCACCTCGCGGCGGCCGAAATTATAGATCGCGGTGTTCCAGTCGGGATGAAACCCCTGGCGCGGATCGGCATGTTCGTAAAGCGCGGTGCCGTCGAAATGGACAAGCCCGTGCTCGTCGACCGGGAAATGCGCCGGCACCCAGTCGAGGATGACGCCGACGCCGGCGCGATGCGCGCCGTCGACGAAACGGGCGAACCCGTCGGGGTCGCCGAAGCGGGCGCTCGGCGCGTAAAGGCCGGTGGTCTGGTAGCCCCAGGACGGATCGTAAGGATGCTCCGAGATCGGCAGGAACTCGATATGGGTGAAGCCGGTGTCGACCGCGTATGGGATCAGCCGCGCGGCGAGCTCGTCCCAGGAGAGAAAGGTGCCGTCGTCGCGACGCTGCCAGGAACCGGCATGGACCTCGTAGATCGAGATCGCCTCGCGCCTGGGATCGGCCTTTCGCCAGAAGCCGCGATGCGCCTCGTCACCCCATTGATGCGCAATCGGCGGCGCCGTCACCGAGGCGGTCGCCGGGCGCAGCTCCGACTCGAAGGCGAACGGATCGGCCTTGAGCGGCAGGCGCACGCCGTCGGGTCCGATGATCTCGAATTTGTAGGGCCGGCCGGCGCCGATACCGGGGATGAACAATTCCCAGATGCCGGTGTCGCGGCGGTCGCGCATGGTGTGACGGCGGCCGTCCCAGTCGTTGAAGGCGCCGACCACGGAGACGCGCTTGGCGTTGGGCGCCCAGACGGCGAAATGCACGCCGGTCGCGCCTTCATGATCGATGATATGGGCGCCGAGCTTGTCGAAGAGCCGCAAATGGGAGCCCTCGGCGATGTAATAATCGTCCAGCGGACCGAGCACCGGACCGAAGGAATAGGGATCGGTCAGCCACCAGTCGCCGCCGGCATTTTTGGCGTGATAGCGCAGCGGCTGGCGCTTGCGGATCGAGACCTTGCCCTCGAAGAAGCCGGCGTCGTCGCGGCGGGAAAGCTCACCGGCTTCCTTGCCGGTCAACGTGTAAGCGGTGACGAATTCGGCGTTGGGAACGAAGCAGCGGGCCACGAAACCTTTGCCGGCTTCATGCACGCCCAGGACCGCGAAAGGATCGCCATGCGTTCCGGCGACAATCGCCTGGACATCGCCGGCTGGCGCCAGTCCGTCCGGCCCGCTTGTCGCAGCGGTCGCGCGCGGCTTCCTCATCAAGCGGTCGCCCTCCCCGGGCACCTTTGTTTTGGGTGCACCCGCCCAGCACAGTTGGACAGAATACACCTGGGCCACATTGTTCGTAGCTTCATGCAATCATATCAGACGGGTACGTTCCAGATTTCTTTCGCATATTGGCGGATTGTGCGATCGGACGAGAACCAGCCGACGCGGGCGACGTTGCGGATGGCGCGCGCGTTCCACTCGGGGCTGTCGCGCCACACGTCATCGACCTCGCGCTGGCAGGCGGCGTAGGAATCGAAATCCGCTGCCACCATGAACCAGTCGCTCTGGTAGAGGCCGTTCATCAGGTCGCGATAGCGGTCCGGATCGTCGGGCGAGAAGACGCCGGAGGAGATCGCCGACACCGCCTGTGCCAGTTCAGGAGAACCTTCGATAATCTCACGCGGATTGTAACCATTGTTGCGCCGCTCGGCGACCTCGGCGGTGGTGAGGCCGAAGATGAAGATGTTGTCGTCGCCGACATGTTCCTTGATCTCGACATTGGCGCCGTCGAGCGTGCCGATGGTCAGCGCGCCATTCATCGCGAACTTCATGTTGCCGGTGCCCGACGCCTCCATGCCGGCGGTCGAGATCTGCTCGGAGAGGTCGGCTGCCGGCATCAGCACTTCGGCCAGGCTGACATTGTAGTTCGGCACGAACACCACCTTGAGCAGGCCGCGCACCGACGGATCGCCGTTGATGACTTTTGCCACGTCATTGGCGAGTTTGATGATCAGCTTGGCGTTGTGGTAGCTGGGCGCCGCCTTGCCGCCGAAGAATTTCACGCGCGGCATCCAGTCCCGCTCGGGATGCGAGCGGATCTGGTCGTAGAGCGCGATCGCCTCCAGGATGTTGAGCAGCTGGCGCTTGTATTCGTGGATGCGCTTGACCTGGATGTCGAACAGCGCCGACGGATCGAGCCGGATGCCGAGCCGGTCGGCGACGAGATTGGCGAGCCTTGCCTTGTTCTGGCGCTTCACGGCGGCGAATTTTTCGCGGAAAGCGGCATCGTCGGCGAGAGGATCGAGCCCCTTGATCGCTTCGATGTCGTCCATGAAGCGATCGCCGATCGCCTCGCGGGCAAGGGCGGTCAGGCCCGGATTGCACTGGATCAGCCAGCGCCTGGGTGTGATGCCATTGGTCTTGTTGTTGATGCGATCGGGATAGAGCTTGTGGAGATCGGCGAACACCGTCTCCTTCATCAGTTGGGTGTGCAGGGCCGAAACGCCGTTGATCGAATGCGAGCCGACGAAGGCCAGATTGCCCATGCGCACGCGGCGGTCGCCGTTTTCCTGGATCAGCGAGATCCGGGCGATCTGCTCGCCGGAGAACTGATTGGTGGCACGGGCCTCGAGCAGCACCTGCGCATTGATGGCGTAGACGATCTGCATGTGGCGCGGCAGCAGGCGCTCGAACAGCGGCACCGGCCAGCTTTCAAGCGCCTCAGGCAACAGCGTGTGGTTGGTGTAGCCGAAGGTGCGCTTGGTGATGTCCCAGGCTAGGTCGAAATCCATGCCGTGGACGTCCATCAGGAGCCGCAGCAGCTCCGGCACGGCGACAGCGGGATGGGTGTCGTTGAGGTGGATCGCCGCCTTGTCGGGCAGCGATTTTAAATCGCCATACTGGCTCAAATGCCGCTGGACGATGTCCTGCAACGAGGCGGTGGAGAAGAAATATTCCTGCCTGAGCCGGAGTTCCTGCCCGGCCATGTGGGAATCGGCCGGATAGAGCACGCGCGACAGCGCGTCGGCCTTGTTGCTTTCGGCCAGCGCGCCGATGTGGTCGCCGGCGTTGAACCTGTCGAGCAGGATCGGGTCGATCGGCATGCCGGACCAGAGCCTGAGCGTATTGACGCGCCTGGCGCGCCAGCCGGCGACCGGCGTGTCGTAGGCAACGGCGAGCACATGCTCGGTCGGCTTCCAGACATGGCGTTCGAGCCGGCCTTCCTTTGAGGTGATCGATTCCACCGAGCCGCCGAAGCCAACCTCGAAGGAGCGCTCGCGGCGCTCGAACTCCCAGGGGTTGCCGTGGTCGAGCCAGGTCTCCGGCAGCTCGACTTGCCAGCCGCCCTGGATTTCCTGGCGGAACATGCCGTTGGCGTAGCGGATGCCGTAGCCATGGGCCGGGATATCGACGGTCGCCATGCTTTCCATGAAGCAGGCAGCGAGACGGCCGAGGCCGCCATTGCCGAGTGCCGCGTCCGGTTCGAGGCCGGCGATCAGGTCGAGGTCGACGCCGAGCGAGGAGAGCGCCTCACGCATGTTCTCCATCAGGCCGAGATTGGAGAAGGCGTCCCGCATCAGGCGCCCGATCAGGAATTCGAGCGAAAGGTAATAGACACGCTTTTCCTTCTGGTCATAGGCTTCCTTGGTCGCCTGCATCCATTGATCGACGATGCGGTCGCGCACGACCTTGATCGAGGCCGTCAGCCAGTCATAGGGCGTGGCGACGGTGGTGTCCTTGCCGACCCGGTATTTGAGCGACATCAAGACCTCTTCGGCGAGGGTCTTGGGATCCGGATTGTCGAGAACAGGGACTTCGATCGTCATGGCGGATGTCATTTCGCCTCTCGTTCAATTTGCCTGATCATAGCGGCTTTCACCGTTCCTCCCAGCCCACCTTAGTGCATTGCAGCATAGGTTCAATCGATTTAAATTACCGCGCTTCGCTTACCCGCGACAATGCGGCGCGATCAAGCCGCCAGAACCTCCGGCGGAGCCTTGGCTCCGGTCATGAAGGCGACGGCGTCGGACATCGTATATTGCTTCGGATCGATGACGGCGAGGCGACGGCCCAGGCGATGGATGTGGATGCGGTCGGCCACCTCGAAGACATGCGGCATGTTGTGCGAGATGAGCACGATCGGCAGGCCGCGTTTCTTGACGTCGAGCATCAGTTCCAGCACGCGGCGGCTTTCCTTGACGCCGAGGGCCGCGGTCGGCTCGTCCATGATGACCACGCGGCTGCCGAAGGCGGCGGCGCGGGCTACAGCAACACCCTGGCGTTGGCCGCCCGACAGCGTTTCGACCGACTGGTTGATGTTCTGGATGGTCATCAGCCCGAGCTCGGACAATTTCTCGCGGGCGATGCGCGCCATGGCCGAGCGGTCGAGCCTTCTCAGCCACTGGCCGGCAAAGCCGGGTTTGCGCAGCTCGCGGCCGAGGAACATGTTGTCGGCGATCGACAGCGCCGGCGACAGTGCCAGGTTCTGGTAGACGGTCTCGATACCGGCGAGGCGCGCCTCGATCGGCGAGCGGAAATGTACCGGGCTGCCGTTGAGCTCGATCGTGCCGGAGTCCGGGATGACCGCGCCGCAGAGCGCCTTGACCAGGGTCGACTTGCCGGCGCCATTGTCGCCGATGACGGCGAGGATTTCGCCCGGCATCAGGTCGAAATCGGCATTGTCGAGCGCGACCACCCGGCCGTAACGCTTGTTGAGGGCTTTTGCCTGGAGAATTGGCTGCGTGCTCATGCCGAAATCTTCCTGATCCACTGGTCGATGGTGACGGCGAGGATGATGAGGATGCCGACGGTGAATTCCTGCCAGAGCGAATCGACGCCGGCGAGCGCCAGGCCATTGCGGAAGACGCCGACGATCAGCGCCCCGAACAGGGTGCCGACGATCGAGCCGCGGCCGCCGAACAGCGAGGTGCCGCCGATCACCACGGCGGTGATGGCATCGAGATTGGCGGTCTGGTTGCCGAGCGGGCTTGCCGCGCCGATGCGGCCGATAAGCGCCCAGGCGGCGATGGCGCAGATGAAACCGGCAAGGGTGTAGACGGCAATGAACACGCCGCGTGTGTTGATACCGGCAAGGCGTGCAGCCTCATTGTCGTCACCGGTGGCGTAGACATGGCGGCCGAAGGCCGTGCGGTTCAGCACGTACCAGATAATGATGGCTGTCAGGATCATGGCGATGGCGCCGTAGGTCAGCACCGCTCCGCCGCCGAGCCTTATCGTGTGTCCCAGCCATTGCAGCAGCGGCCCCGCCGCCTCGATGTCCTGGGCGCGCACGGTCTCGGAATGCGAGACGTAGATGACCATCGCGCCGTAGACGCTCCAGGTGCCGAGCGTGACGATGAAGGGCGGCAGCTTGATCACCGCCACCAGAACGCCGTTGATCAGGCCGCAGACAAGACCGGTCAGCAGGCCCAGCACAAAACTCAATTCGACAGGCACGCCGTAGGTGACGGTCAGCCTGCCCATGACAATGGACGACAGAACCATCATCGCACCGACCGAAAGGTCGATGCCGGCGGTCAGGATGACCAGGGTCTGGGCGATGCCCAGAAAGGCGATGATGGTGACCTGCTGCAGCACAAGCGAAAGATTGAACGGCGCAAAGAACCGTCCGCCTGCGGCAACCGAAAAAATCAGAATGCCGATGACCAGGACGATGAACGGGATGGCCGTAGGATATTCATGCAGGAAGCGCTGGACGCTCTTCAGGGCCGAGCCCCTGTCTTCGTCGAAGCTCGCCACGGACTGGCTGTGGCCGTGAAGGCCGCGCTCGGCTGACACCGAGCCGGTTGCGTCGTCGCTCATCTTCATCCCCTCCCAAGGGTTCCCGTGCTTCGGGAAAGGGCGGCCGGAGCCGCCCTTTCGGTGAGTTTAGTCCGTTATTGCGGGTATTAGGAAGGCATCAGCCCCAGCAAAGTTCCGCGCCCTTCTTGCTGTCGATCGACTCGACACCATTGACGGGCTTGTCGGTGATCAGCGTGGCGCCGGTGTCGAAGAACTCCTTGCCGGGGGTCGGCTTCGGCTTCTCGCCGGTCTTGGCGAACTTCTCGATCGCTTCCATGGCCATCGCCGCCATCTTCAGCGGATATTGCTGCGAGGTCGCGCCGATGACGCCGGCCGCGACGTTCTTGACGCCCGGGCAGCCGCCGTCGATCGAAACCACCAGCACCGAGCCGTCATCCTTGCCGGCCGCCTTGAGCGCCTGGTAGCCGCCGGCCGCCGCCGGCTCGTTGATCGTGTACATCACGCTCACGTCCGGGCACTTCTGCAGCAGCGTTTCCATGGCGGTGCGGCCGCCATCCTCGGCGCCGCCGGTCATCTCGTGGCCGCAGATGCGCGCGTCGTCCTCGTCGCCGTATTTCTTCGGATCCTTGGTGTCGATGCCGAAGCCCTTCATGAAGCCCTGGTCGCGCAGATAGTCGACCGTCGGCTGGTTGGTGGCAAGATCGAGGAAGGCGATCTTGGCGCTCGCGGCCTTGTCGCCCAGCGTGCCCTTTGCCCACTGCCCGATCAGTTCGCCGGCCTTGAAATTGTCGGTGGCGAAAGTCGCGTCGGCGGCGTCGATCGGATCGAGCGGCGTATCGAGCACGATGACCAGCAAGCCGGCGTCGCGGGCCTTCTTGATGGTCGGCACGATGGCGCTGGAATCGCTCGGCACAATGGCGAAGCCCTTGGCGCCGGCCGAGATCAGGTTCTCGATGGCCGCGACCTGGCTGTCATTGTCGCCGTCGAATTTGCCGGCAAAGGTCTGCAGCG
Organism: Mesorhizobium sp. WSM4832; assembly: GCF_055811115.1. Taxonomy (NCBI): domain Bacteria; kingdom Pseudomonadati; phylum Pseudomonadota; class Alphaproteobacteria; order Hyphomicrobiales; family Phyllobacteriaceae; genus Mesorhizobium; species Mesorhizobium sp. WSM4832. The sequence continues at coordinate 148,327 of NZ_JBVVQH010000007.1, forward strand.
TGAGGCCGAGTTCCTTGGCCTTGGCCTGCGCGCCTTCGCGCATCTTGACGAAGAAGGGGTTGCCCTCGGTCTTGGTAATGAGGCCGACGATGTCGGCCGCGTGCGAGGCCGTGGCCATCGCGCCGTAAAAGGCAAGGCCGGCAACGGCTGCCTTCAGAATATTCCATTTACCCATGATTTCCTCCCAGTGAACCACTCCGGCGCCGGCCAACCGGCGCCTGCGGAGCGCTCACCGAAGTTCTCCCAGTGTGAGCGCGATGTCAAAGAACACCAGTCCGCAACGGCTGTCAATAATTAAATCACTCTTATTTATTATTGACACCCTTGCGCTGTTCACTCATTCTGAACGAAAAGCTTCGAGGGGAAACAGACGGGAGGAACAGGGTGGAGACCGGCATTGCGAGGCACGGTTCGCCCGAGGCTGTGGAGAGCCGGCTGCATCGCGGCACCAACCAGAGCGGCATGCGCGACCACAATGAGCGGCTCGTGCTGTCACTGGTGCGCCAGCATGGCAGTCTGGCCAAATCCGACATTGCGCGCATGACCGGGCTTTCGGCCCAGACCGTGTCGGTCATCATGCGCGAGCTCGAGCAAGACAAGCTGCTCGTGCGCCAGGCGCCGCAGCGTGGCAAGATCGGCCAGCCCTCGATCCCGATGGCGCTGAACCCGGAAGGCGCCTTTTTCATCGGCCTCAAGATCGGCAGGCGCTCGGCCGAGCTCGTGCTGATCGACTTCCTCGGCAATGTGCGCGCCATGCTGCAACATTCCTACCGCTATCCCGCACCGCGCGAGACCGTCGAGTTCGTCACCGCCGGCATCAAGACGATGCGCAGCGAGCTGACGCCGTCGCAGGACAAGCGCATTGCCGGGCTCGGCATCGCCATGCCGTTCGAACTGTGGAACTGGGCCGACACGGCCGGCGCGCCGCGCGAGATCATGGACGAATGGCGCCATCGCGACATCCGCGCCGACATCCAGGCGCAGTGCGAGTTCCCCGTCTACCTGCAGAACGACGCGACTTCGGCCTGCGGCGCCGAGCTGGTCTTCGGCCAGGCGGGCGCGGCGCGCGACTTCGTCTATTTCTACATCGGCGCCTTTGCCGGCGGCGGAATCGTACTCAACGGCCGTCTCTACAGCGGACCGAAGGGAAACGCCGGCGCGCTCGGATCGATGCCGGTGCCGGGTCCGGACGGCAAGCCGGCGCAGCTTATCGACGTCGCCTCGATCGCGATGCTGGAAAAAGCGATTTCCGCCAAGGGCATCGACGGCTCCTATCTGTGGACCTCGCCGCAGGAATGGGGCGAGATCGGCGCCGAGCTCGACGCGTGGATCGCCAGCGCCTCGCGGGCGCTTGCCTATGCCATCGTCGCGGCCTCGTCCGTCATCGATTTCGAAGCGGCGGTGATTGACGGCTGGATGCCGCCCGACATTCGACGCCGGCTTGTCGAGGCAATCAGGCAGGCCATCGCCGGCATCGACGCCGAAGGGCTGAAGCTGCCCTTCGTGCGCGAGGGCACCGTCGGGATCCATGCCCGGGCGCTGGGCGGCGCGAGCCTGCCGCTTTCCGAGCGCTTCCTGATCGGACCGAACACGTCCTGGGGCGCGTGACCATGCTGATCGGCATCCCGTCGTTGCTCGGCCCCCAGTTCCTGGCGACGCTGCGGGCAATGGGCCATGGCGACGAGATCGCGATCGTCGACGGCAATTATCCGGCCGAGGAACAGGCGCGGCGGCTGATCCGCGCGGACGGCCACCATGTCATTGCCGTCCTCGACGCCGTGCTCAGCGTGCTGCCGGTGGATGAGGCGGTGCCGGAGGCTCTGTTTCGTGCCTCGGTGAAGGGCGACCCAGCGCTGGCCGATCCTGTGCACCGTGAGATGGAAGCGGTCTGCGCCAAGCGCGCGCCGGGCCACAAGGTGGTTGCGCTGGCCGGGTCCGACTTCTATGCACGCGTCAAGGCCGCGCATGCGATCGTGGCGACCAGCGAACCCCGGCTCTTTGCCAACATCATCATCCGCAAGGGCGTGATCCATCCGCCGGAGACCGAGACGACATGATCCTTTGCTGTGGCGAAGCCCTGATCGACATGCTGCCGCGCACCACGACGGAAGGCGAAGCGGCCTTCGCGCCGTATGTCGGCGGCGCGCTGTTCAATTCGGCGATCGCGCTCGGCCGACTGGGCGGACCGGCCGGCTTTTTTTCTGGCCTGTCCTCGGACCTGTTTGGCGGCCAGCTTCGCGAGGCGCTCGGGGCGAACAAAGTCAGCTCTACCTACGCACATACGTCGTCAAAGCCCACAACGCTCGCCTTCGTGCGGTTGAACAACGGCCAGGCGACCTACACCTTCTATGACGAGAATACCGCCGGGCGCATGCTCGCCATCGAGGACCTGCCGAATCTGGGTGCCGAAATCGAGGCGATGCTGTTCGGCGCCATCAGCCTGATCTCAGAACCGGCGGGATCGGCCTACGAGGAATTCATGCGGCGCGAGCACGGGAGCCGGGTGATGATGCTCGACCCCAACATCCGACCGAATTTCATCCCGGACAAGGCCAGGCATCTGAGGCGCATCCGCGAGATGATGGCGATGGCCGATATTGTCAAACTGTCGGACGAGGACCTCAAATGGTTCGACGAAGCTGGCTCGCATGAGGACGTGGTGCACAACTGGCTGGATCGCGGGCCCAAGCTGATCGTCGTCACCCATGGCAGCGAAGGCGCCGTCGGCTACAGCAAGGCGCACAAGGTCACGGTCGTGCCGCGGAAGGTCAAGGTGATCGATACCGTTGGCGCCGGCGACACGTTCAATGCCGGCATCCTCGCCTCGCTGCACGAGCAGGGCCTGCTCACCAAGGCGGCCATCGGCAACCTGCCTGAGGACGCGATCCGCAAGGCGCTGGAGCTCGGCGCCAAGGCGGCGGCCGTGACGGTTTCGCGGGCCGGCGCCAACCCGCCCTGGCGGCACGAAATCGCCTGATCCGGCATCGGGATGGGCGTGAAAGCGCTCTCCTCCACCGATCACTTTATGTTTCCCAACTACGGAATGGTGCAATAAGAGACGTCGGAATCGCCTCGCAAGGCTCGAATTTCCAGCTTTTTCAGGCATTGCGCCGGCAAAACCGGTAACAGGCTGCGACACATAGGCAATTTGCCTCGGACCCGGCCGGCTTTCTCAGCCGCGCCAAGTCTGTTACCAGCGGACCGGTTTTATTGGAGCGACGTGCGTCCGCAGGCCGCACAGCAGCTCCAAGACTTTGTGAAACCCATTCGAGGCCGACATGCAGTTCATCGATCTTGGCGCGCAGCGCGAACGCATCCGCGACCGGCTGAAGGCCGCGATCGACCACGTCGTCGAGGACGGGCGCTATATCCTGGGACCGCAGGTCACCGAATTCGAAAACAAACTCGCGGCCTATATCGGCGTCAAGCATGTCGTCGCCTGCGCCAACGGCACCGATGCGCTGCTTCTGCCGCTATTTGCTGCCGGCATCGGCCCGGGCGACGCGGTGTTCGTGCCGAGCTTCACCTTTGCCGCGACGGCCGAAGTGGTGGCGCTGGCCAAGGCCGAGCCGGTCTTCGTCGACGTCGACCGCGACACCTACAACATCGACATCGCCAGCCTCGAAGCGGCGATCGAGATGATCAAGAAGGAAGGCCGGCTGAAGCCGAAGGCGATCATCCCGGTCGACCTGTTCGGGCTTGCCGCCGACTACGGTGCGATCATGGCGATCGCCAGGCGCGAGAACCTTATGGTGATCGAGGACGCCGCGCAGTCGATGGGCGGCTCCGCCGAAGCCAAAATGTGCGGCGCCTTCGGCCATGTCGGCTCGACCAGCTTCTATCCGGCAAAGCCGCTCGGCTGCTACGGCGACGGCGGTGCGATGTTCACCAACGACGGCGCGCTTGCCGACAAGCTCAGATCCTTCGCCTTCCACGGCAAGGGCGAGACGCAGTACGACAATGTCCGCGTCGGCATCAATTCGCGCCTCGACACGCTGCAGGCGGCGATCCTGATCGAGAAGCTCGCCATCCTCGAGGACGAGATGGTGGCGCGCCAGGCGGTCGCGGACCGCTATGCCAAGGGGCTTGGCGACATCGTCAAGGCGTCGCGCAATCTCGGCCATGGCCGCTCGGCGTGGGCACAATACGCGATCGAGACGCCGAAGCGCGACGGTCTGAAGGCCCATCTTGGCGAAAAAGGCATTCCGTCGGTGATCTACTACGTGAAGCCACTGCACGAGCAGGTCGCCTACCAGGATTATCCGTGCACGCCGACCGGCCTCGCCGTTTCGGAAGACCTGCCGAAGCAGATCCTCTGCCTGCCGATGCACGCCTATCTCAGCGAAGCCGACCAGGACCGCATCATCGAGACGATCCGGAACTATATCGGCTCGAACTCGGCGCATGTAGCGGCGGCGTAAGCCTGAAAGGTCAGCGCCAGGCACCCCCCTCTGTCCTGCCGGACATCTCCCCCTCAAGGGGGGAGATCAGATGTCACGCCGGCTTTCGTCAACCTTCAACGGTGAAAGCGGAAGCGGATCGCCGAAGCTGCCAATCTCCCCCCTTGAGGGGAGATGTCCGGCAGGACAGAGGGGGCGCTGTCCCGCCAGCATCTCAATAGTTCTCTTACGCAAACGCCCCTAAACCGCCACCCTCCCCGTCGCAATGAAATGCGGGTTGGCGAAATCGCTGTCGTTGGCCTGGTTGCGCTTGCCATAAACCAAAGGCTTGCCGTCCAGCGTGCGGGTCATGCCGCCGGCGGCGCGCAGCACCGCATCGCCCGCCGCCGTGTCCCATTCCATGGTGCGGCCGAAACGCGGATAGACATCGGCTTCCGCCGCGGCGAGCAGGCAGAATTTCAGCGACGAGCCGACCGAGACGATCTCGGCGGCGCCGAGGTTGCGAATGAAGGCGTCGGTTTCCGGCGTGTTGTGCGAGCGGCTGGCGACGACGGCGAGCGGCGTGACCCCGGCCCGCACGCCGATCGGCCGACGGCCGGCAATGCGATAGTCGGCGTCGATCTCCAGTGCCTCGGCCTTGCCAGGCCGACCAGTGAAAAAGCGTCCGATGCAAGGCGCGTAGACGACGCCGACTTCCGGCACGCCATGGCGGACCAGCGCAATGTTGACGGTGAAATCGGTGCGGCGGTTGACGAATTCCTTGGTGCCGTCGAGCGGGTCGACCAGGAAGAAGGCGCCGTCGAGATCGGGCGTGGCGACGCCCGCCGCAACCTCTTCCTCTGCCACGCAAGGGATATCCGGATAGGCGGTGCGAAGGCCGGCGAGGATGATCTTCTCGCTTTCGCGGTCGGCTTCCGTCACCGGCGAGGAGTCGGCTTTGCTGTCGACGGCGCAGCCCTCATGGAAGACGCGCATCACCTCGCGCCCGGCATCGAGCGCCAGTCGCTCGAACACGCCGAGTATGGCCTCGTCGTCAGATACCGCCGCCATTGTCGTACTGGTCCTCGGCAATGTCGCGCTCATTCAGCCAATGCTCCAGGGCTTCAGCCATCTCTTCCGGCTTCTTGCCGAGCGTCTTCAGATGGATTTCCGGATTCTGCGGCGCCTCATAAGGCGAATCGACGCCGGTGAAATTCTTGATCTCGCCGCTCAGCGCGCGCGCATAAAGGCCTTTCGGGTCGCGACGGGCGCATTCCTCGAACGGCGTGTCGACGAACACCTCGATGAACTCGCCCTCGGCCATCAGCTCGCGCGCCACGCGCCGCTCGGCGGCGAAGGGCGAGATGAAGGAGACGATGACGATCAGGCCGGCATCGGCCATCAGCTTGGCCACTTCGGCGACCCGGCGGATGTTTTCGACGCGGTCGGCATCGGTGAAGCCGAGATCACGGTTGAGGCCGTGGCGGACATTGTCGCCGTCGAGGATGTAGGTGTGACGGCCGGACGCGAACAGCTTCTTCTCGAAGAGGTTCGCGATGGTCGACTTGCCGGAGCCGGAGAGCCCGGTGAACCAGAACACGGCCGGGCGCTGGTTCTTCAGGTCGGAGCGGCCGCGCTTGCCGACGTCGAGCGACTGCCAGTGGATGTTTTCCGCACGGCGCAGCGAATGCAGGATCATGCCAGCGCCGACGGTGGCGTTGGTGATGCGGTCGATCAGGATGAAAGCGCCGGTGGTGCGGTTCTCGGCGAAAGGATCGAAAGCGATCGGTGCCCTGGTCGAGATGTTGCAGACGCCGACCCCATTCATGTCGAGCGACTTCGCGGCCTCATGCGCGAAATCGTTGACGTTGACCCGGTATTTCAGATCAGTGACGGTAGCGCTGACCTGGTCGGTTTCGGTGCGCAGGATGTAAGAGCGGCCGGGCAGCAGCGCCTGCTCATCGAACCAGACGATATTGGCGGCGAACTGGTCGGCGACCTGCGGCCGCGCCGCCGGCGACACCAGCATGTTGCCGCGCGACACCTCGACCTCGTCCTCGAGAACCAGTGTGATCGCCTGGCCGGCGACGGCCTGCTCCAGGTCGCCGCCCTGCGCGACGATGCGTTTGACGCGCGACGCCTTGCCGGACTTGGCGACGACGACTTCGTCGCCCTGCGCGACCCTGCCCGAGGCGATGGTGCCGGCAAAGCCGCGGAAGTCGAGGTTCGGCCGGTTCACATATTGCACCGGGAAGCGGAACGGCAGCTCGACCGCGGCCTCGTCGACCGACACGGTTTCGAGATGCTCGATCAGCGACGGTCCGGAATACCAGGGCGTGCGCTCCGAGCGGCTGGTGACGTTGTCGCCGAAGCGCGCCGACATCGGGATCGGGACGACGCTCAAGAAGCCTAGCGCCTGCGCGAACGCGCCGTAGTCGGCGACGATCTGGTCGAACACGATCTTGTCGAAGCCGACGAGGTCGATCTTGTTGACGGCGAGCACGATGTGCCGGATGCCGAGCAGCGAGGCGATGATCGAATGGCGCCGGGTCTGGCGCAGCACGCCCTGGCGCGCGTCGATCAGCACGATGGCGAGGTCCGCGGTCGAGGCCCCGGTCGCCATGTTGCGGGTGTACTGCTCATGGCCGGGCGTGTCGGCGACGATGAACTTGCGCTTCGGCGTGGCGAAGAAGCGGTAGGCGACATCGATGGTGATGCCCTGCTCGCGCTCCGCCTCCAGCCCGTCGACCAGCAGCGCGAAGTCGATGTCGTCGCCGGTGGTGCCGTGCTTGCGCGAGTCCTTCTCGAGCGCGGCGAGCTGGTCCTCGAAAATCTGCTTGGTGTCGGAGAGCAGGCGGCCGATCAGCGTCGACTTGCCGTCGTCGACAGAGCCGCAAGTGAGGAAGCGCAGCAGCGACTTCTTCTCCTGCGCGGCCAGATAATCGCGAACGCCGTCGGTGGGGGCGAGGCTCTTGGCCAAGATGTGGCGCATGGTCAGAAATACCCCTCGCGCTTCTTCTTTTCCATCGAGCCCGCCTCGTCGCGGTCGATCAGGCGCCCCTGCCGTTCGGAGGTGCGCGCGGTCAGCATCTCGCCGACGATGGCTTCGAGCGTGTCGGCTTCGGATTCGATGGCGCCCGTCAGCGGATAACAGCCAAGCGTGCGGAAACGCACCAGCCGATCCTGCACGATTTCGCCGGGGCGCAGTTTCATGCGCTCGTCGTCTTTGAGTATGAGCATGCCGTCGCGTTCGACGACCGGCCGTTCCTTGGCGAGATAGAGCGGCACGATCGGGATGTTCTCCTGCAGGATGTACTGCCAGATATCGAGCTCGGTCCAGTTCGACAGCGGAAAGACACGGATCGATTCGCCCGACGCGATGCGGGTGTTGAAGATCTTCCACATCTCGGGCCGCTGGTTCTTCGGATCCCAGACATGCTGGGCATTGCGGAAAGAGAATATACGTTCCTTGGCGCGCGACTTCTCCTCGTCGCGGCGGGCGCCGCCGAAAGCGGCGTCGAAGCCGTATTTGTCGAGCGCCTGGCGCAGCGCCACGGTCTTCATCACATGGGTGTGGGTATTGGAGCCATGGTCGAAGGGATTGATGCCGTCGCGCACGCCATCCTCGTTGACATGGACGAGCAGGTCGAAGCCGAGCTTCTGCGCCATCTGGTCACGAAATGTGATCATCTCGCGGAACTTCCAGGTGGTGTCGACATGCAGGAACGGGAACGGCGGCTTGGCGGGGTAGAATGCCTTCATCGCCAGATGCATCAGCACCGAGGAATCCTTGCCGACCGAATAAAGCATCACCGGCTTGGAAAAAGACGCCGCGACCTCGCGGAAGATGTGGATGGATTCGGCCTCGAGCCGCTGCAGATGCGTGAGCGCGATATTCATGGACTGTCGAGCGTTCTCTCGTGCCGTCGGGCGGAAATCTTGCGTCGCAGGCGCAATCTTATGCCGCCCGGGCGCAAATTTCACTTTGGACAAACTGTTTCGTGCGGGCGTTCTAACAGATCGGCGCTGGCGATAACAATGCAAGACGCGCACGGCTCGGGGGGATTAAGGAACGAATTTTCCAAGCGAGGGCGGCAAAGCGGAAAATCCTGCCAGGGCGGTCCAAACGCGGAAGCAGGGAAAAGCCGCGGCTTTCCGGCCAGTCCCCATCTGTCCCCGCTCTTTGCCCGGGTCGAGGATTTTTGTCGGAACATCGGCGGCCGCCCTTTCGCAGAACGGCGCCAGCCGCTATACGGGCTCGGGGAACGGGCAAGGCGCGGCAAACGGAGTCCGTCTAGGCAGCCATCGGCTGCCATCACGGATCCGGGCGCAACCTGGAAATTGCGAAGCAAGCATTTGAACCCGTTCACAACGCTCCGGCGCCGTCTCACGCCCGCACAGATCAATTTCTATTTCTCGATCGTCTGCTTCTTTTCGCCGCCGGTGCTTGGATCGTTGGTCAGCATCGCTTTCAATGCCGGTGGCGTGTGGTCCGCGATGCTGCTCGCCACGAAACGGCGGCGCTTCAACATCGACGGGCCGATGCTGGCCTTGACGGTGGCGATCTATGCCTATTGCGCGGCCATGATCCTCGCTTCGATCGTCAACGGCACGCTGGCGGCCGATCTGCGGCTGTTCCTGCCGCTGATCACCTTGCTGCTCTTCCCCATCTCCTATTCGACATGGAGCATCACCGAGAAGGCCACGCTGGCGCGCATCGCCATTCTGGCGAGCACCGCGGCCTGCTTCGGCGCGCTGGCGATCGCCGTCGTCCAGTATTATGGGCTCGGCACGAGGGCCGAGGGCGGCGCCGGAAATGCGATCGTCTTCGCGACCGTTACCTGCCTTGCCGCCATGCTATGCTTGGCCGGCGCCCTGTCAGGCATCGAGAAGCGTTGGAAGCTGTTGGTCCTGGCGGCGATGGCCGGAGCCATGGCGATCGTCTATTCGGCGTCGCGCATGATCTGGGTGGCCGTGCCGATTGCCGGCATCGTCGTCCTTCTCGTCAATCGCCGCCGGTTCACCAACGCCAGCGTGGCGCGCTTCGTGGTGATCGGCGTTGCGGTCGCCCTGGTGATTGCAGCGATCGGCTCACGCGTCATCCTGGATCGAACCGACTTCCTGGTCAGCGACTGGGATGCGCTGAACGCCAATGGCGACCATTCGACGGCGCTCGGCCTGCGCGTGGCGATGTGGGAAATGGGCGTCAGCGCGTTTCGCGAGATGCCTATTTTCGGTCATGGCATCTCGGCCAGCCGGGCGCTGATGAAGCAGGGGTTTCAGGACCAGTTCGGCCTGCACCAGGGTTTCAGCCATTTCCACAATGGCTTCCTGACAGCGCTGGTCGAGGCCGGTCTGCTGGGAGCGCTTGCCCTGGCCTCGATCTTCGTCGTTGCCGCCTGGAACGCGGCAAGGGCGCTGCGCCTCAGTGCCGATCCGGTGGAGCGGTTCGGCGCGACGATGGTCCTCGTCGCGGTCATTACCTATCTCACCGGCGGGATGACCGGCATCCTCATCGGCCACGATATCCTCGACGCGACGCTGATGGTGTTCCTGATTTCGGGAACCTATCTTGCGTCCGGGCGAACGATAGCACCGACCGGGAAGAGCGCGCCCGCCATGGCGCCGGGTGTAAGCCCGCAACCATGAAGGTCCTGGTCACCGGCGCAACAGGCTTCGTCGGACGCCGGATCGTGGGCCGGTTGCGCGAGGACGGATTTGACATACGCATCGCGTCGCGCCTGCCGCAACGGCTGGCGGGCGCGGACGATGCCGCCGCGCTGCCGGGCGCCGATGCGCCGGAAGACGCCTTTCTGGCGCTGATGCGCGATGTGACGCATGTCGTCCACTGCGCGGCGCTCAACAATGATCGCAGCGCCGGCGAGGTCGGTTTCCGGGCCGTAAATGCGGCACTGACCGGACGGCTCGCGCAGGCAGCGGCCGCGCGCACCGGCGAGCGCTTCGTCTATCTCTCCTCGATCCGCGCCGTCGCGGGTGCGGGCTTCAACGGCACTGTCGACGACGCCACGCCCGCTGACCCGCAATGCGCCTATGGGCGCTCCAAGCGTGAAGGCGAGATCGCAATGCTGGAGGCTTTTGCAAGGGCTGGACGCGACGGCGCGACGGCGCTGCGGCTGCCGCCGGTCTATGGCGAAGGCATGAAGGGAAATCTGCGCGGGCTGATGCGGCTCGCAGACACCGGCTTGCCGTTGCCCGCAGCCGCCTTGACGGCGGTTCGTTCGCTGATATCGGTCGACGCTGTGGCCGGCGCCGTGGCGCATCTCCTGACCCGCCCCGTGCCGCCGCGTCCAACCTACATTTTGGGCGATGCTTGCCCGGTTGCGATGTCTGAAATCGTCACCGCATTCCGGCGCGGATATGCCCGGCCGGCCAGGCTTGTCCCCATGCCGGTATGGCCGTTCCGGCTGCTGGCTACGCTGCTCGGCCGGCAGGCTTCGTGGCAGGCTTTGATGGCGACACAGATCTGTGACCCGTCGCTGCTGGCCTCGGAGGGCTGGATGCCGGAAAACGGCACGCTCGGCCGGCTCGAGGAACTGGCACGACAGGCCGGTCAAGCGCGGTAGAACGTGCCCAGCAATATCTTGAGGTCCAGGCCGATGGAGGCCGCTTTGATGTAGGCCGCATCGGTCTCGGCGCAGAGTTTCGGATCCGACATGTCGATCCCCTTGATTTGCGCCAGCCCGGTGATGCCCGGCAGCACGGCGAGCACGCCCAGTTCCTTGCGCCGCTCGATCAGTTCCGTCTGCGTCGGCAGGCATGGACGCGGCCCCACAAGGCTCATCTCGCCCTTGAGCACGTTCCAGAGCTGCGGCAATTCGTCGATCTTGGTTGCGCGCAGCACCTTGCCGACCGCGGTCACCGAACCGGCCGGCGCCTCGTGAGTAGGCAAGGACGGCGTTTCCCGGCGCATCGTGCGCAATTTGCGGCAGGCAAAAAGCGCGCCGTCCCGGCCGACGCGGATTTGCGAGAAGATGGCGGGGCCGGGCGACGTCGCCCGGACCGCCAGCATGGCGACAAGTACAATCGGCGACGTCGCCGCCAACATCACCGCCGCGACACTGAGATCAAGGGCCCGCTTTGCCGTCACGGTCCAGATCCGATGACGCAAGCGGAACAAGAGCGGCGCATCCTGCCGATATTCGGGTACGCTCTTCTGGCGATTGCGCATGGGCAAGACAGGCTAAGCCGTTTGCCCTGCCGCTGCTTTCGGCACATTGGGCTCCGGAATGTTCCGGTCCTGGTACAGGCCTGCCAGCACCGCGAGCGCCGCTGCCTTGTCCTGATCGCGGATGGCTGCCTGCAGCGCGGTCAGCCCCGCCTGGATTTTCGGCCAACCCACGACCTCGCTCCTGAGGCCGAATATCTTGGCGATGTCGAGCTTGACGACCTCTTCGTTCTCGCCATGCAGCGTCTCGTGCAGCTTCTCGCCGGGCCTGATGCCGGTGAAACGGATCGGAATATCGGTGTAGGGGCTTTTGCCGGCCATGCGAATCATCGTTTCCGCGACTTCGAGGATCGGCACGGGCTTGCCCATGTCGAGCATGTAGATGGCGTAGTCGTCCCTGCCCTGGCGCTGCTCGGCATCGGCGGCCGACATGATGACGAGATCGACGGCCTCGGCCACGGTCATGAAATAGCGAGTCATGCGCCGGTCGGTGATGGTGACCGGCCCGCCGGCCTCGATCTGCGCCTGGAAGATGGTCGCCACCGAGCCGTTGGAGCCGAAGACATTGCCGAAGCGCACGGCGATGAATTTGGTACCTGGATGGCGACCCGTGGCATCATGGCCGTTCAGCCGGCCGCCATTCGACGCGGACGGTTGCGCGGCGTGCGTCTCATGCAGCGAGGCGACGATCTGCTCGGCCGCCCGCTTGGTGATGCCGAGCACCGATGTCGGATCCACCGCCTTGTCGCTGGAGATGAGCAGGAACTGCGGGACGCCACATTTGGCGGCGACTTCGGCGCAAGCAAGCGTGCCGAAAACGTTGGTCTCGATCGCCGCCTCCCAGTTCTCTTCCAGGATCGGCACATGTTTCAGCGCGGCGGCATGGAAAATGATCGCGGGCTCGAACTCCCTGACAAGGCGCATCATCTGGCGCCGGTCGGTAACATCGACGATGCGGCTGGACAGCCGGTCACGCTCGCTTTCCTCGACCATCTGATCGAGCTGGAAAATGCCGAACTCGGAATTGTCGGCCACCAGCACCGCCTCGGCCCCTAGCTCCAGCGAGCGCTTGACAAGCACGCGGCCGATGGAGCCGGCGCCGCCCGTCACCAGCACGCGCTTACCTTCGACGAAGGCGCCGATGCGCTCGATGTCGGTGGCAACGGCCGAACGGCGCATGATCGTTTCCATCTCGACCGTATCGAGAACCAGCTTGCCGCCCTGCCCCAGTTCGGAAAGTCCGGAAAACTGAACGACGGTGATGCCGCTGTGACGGGCAACACGCACCAGCTCGGCATAGTCCTCGATCTCGCGCTCGGCGCCCTTGCCGAAGATGACGAAGTCGAGATTTTCCGTTCCCCCGACATATTCTTCCAGAACATCGACCAGGCGCGGGCGGACCGCCACAACGGGAACGCCCTGGATCTGCGTGCCGAGCGGAGCATCGCTTTCGGTCGCCATGATGCCGGCGATGGCATACTCCGCCGGCACGGCCGCGCGGGTGAAGCGGACGATCACGTCAGCCTCGCTCAGCCGGCCGATAAAGAGCGCCTGTCGGATCGGTGCGCCACCAGGGGCACGGCGCAGGATGCGCCAGCTCGCGCCATCGCGAAGGAAGCGGTAGTAAAGTCTCGGCGCCGAAATAATAGTGAAGGAGACGAGGAAAAAGACAATGAACTGGCGTTCGTTGAGGCCGGAGACGGGCTGCAAAAACGAGCGGAAAGCGAGCGAGGTCAAATAGAGGACCACCGTCAGTATTCCGCAGCCCTTCAGGATGTTGAAGAAATCGGGCGTGGAAGCAAAGCGCCACACGGTGTTGTAGAGGCCGCAATATCTGAACAGCAGATGGGCGACAAGTACGATGACCGCCCAGCAGGCGAGCCCGCCATAGGACAGCGCGTCAAACGAAAGCCGCGACTGCGACAGGATCAGACTCAGCGCCACAGCGACCAGGACCATGACGAGATCCTGGATCATGATGATGGCGCGCCGCATCTTCGGTCGGAGTCCCGATACGGCTTCTACATAGGACGTCATAGGGTGGCACTGAACTCCAGGTGCGGGAACACAGCCACCCGAACAGCACCGGATCAACAGCGTCCGCCGCCACTCTAGATTGCAAGTCCCTGACCCCCATACCCCGTATCGCAATAGCGCGGAGTCGGGCGCATCGCCAGAGGTTTTTTGTCCATATTGCGTCGTAGAGCTGACGAAGCGACCAGACGCAGCCATCTGCGGGCCCCGCGTCTACCTTGAAACCGCCGTTCCCGACGCCTCTCCTGGCGGATTCATCGCCTTGAGCTGTCTTTTCACGGTGTCAGATTGCTGTGAGTCTATCCCTTCACGACGCCTGTGGCACGAGCCCTCCATTGAGGTCCCTAAACCGCACTGTCGGCAATGATACGAGCTACGACAGCTCCGCTCGACTCCCGCCAATCCGGCGCGCTCCAACCGAACGCTGCCGCGAATTTCGCGTTCGACAGCCGCGAATTGGACGGCCGCCGTGCCTTTGTCGGATAATCGGCTGTGGCGATATCGCGTATGTGGGCATGCGGACCGCCAAGCGCCCGGCTCATATCCAGGATGTGGCGGGCAAAGCCGCTCCAGTTGATCTCGCCGGTACCGGCCAGGTGATAGACACCGAAGGTGGTGTCCTTTTCCCGATCGAGGATAACCGCCGCCTGCAGGATCGCGTCGGCAATGTCGAGCGCCGATGTCGGATTGCCCCACTGATCGGCGACGACCGCAATCTCGTCACGGTCGCCAGCGAGCCTCAGCATCGTCTTGACGAAATTCTTGCCGAACGGGCTGTAGACCCAGGCAGTGCGCAGGATGAGATGGCGCGGATTGGCCGCCGCGACGGCCTGTTCGCCAGCGAGCTTGGAGGCGCCATAGACACCGAGCGGCGCCGTTGTGTCCGTTTCCACATAGGCGCCGTCCTTGGTGCCGTCGAAGACATAGTCGGTCGACAGATGGATGACGGGAACGCCGAGCTTCCTTGCCGCCTCGGCGACCTTGCCGACGCCCACGGCGTTGACGGCGAAGGCCATATCCTTCTCGTCCTCGGCCTGGTCGACGGCGGTGTAAGCGGCGGCCGAAACGATAATATCCGGTCTTGCCGCCTCCAGCGCCGAAAATACTGTGTCGGGCCGCGCAAGGTCCAGCGCCGGTCGACCTACGGCAACGACTTCGACGTCACCACGGGCCGCCTCGACAAGGCTGGCGGCCACCTGCCCGTCTCGCCCGGTGACGGCGAGCCTCACGCGGTTTCCTTCCTGCCTTCAGCCTGGCCATGGCCCAACCGCTCGCCGGCGTAGCGCTGTTCGCGGATCGGGCCCCACCACCATTTGTTGTCGAGATACCAGTCGACAGTCCTGGCCAGGCCGCTGTCGAAATTCTCGCGCGGGCTCCAGCCGAGATCTCGCGCGATCTTGGAGGCGTCGATCGCATAGCGGCGGTCATGGCCGGGGCGGTCGGTGACGAAGGTGATCAGATCGCGGTAGCTTGCGCCGCCGGCGCGCGGGCGCCTGAGGTCGAGCAGGTCGCAGATCGTCTCGACGACGGAGAGATTGGTACGCTCGGAATTGCCGCCGACATTGTAGCTCTCACCCGGCTGCCCCTTGGTGGCGACCAGTTCAAGGGCCCGCGCGTGATCCTCGACGAACAGCCAGTCGCGCACATTGGCGCCGGCGCCGTAAACGGGCAGCGGCTTCTCGTCGAGCGCGTTGAGGATGACCAGCGGGATCAGCTTTTCCGGGAAGTGATAGGGGCCGTAATTGTTCGAGCAGTTGGACAGCACCACCGGCAGGCCGTAGGTCTCGTGCCAGGCCCGCACCAGATGGTCGGAGGCGGCCTTCGACGCCGAATAGGGCGAGGACGGCGCATAAGGCGTTTCCTCGACGAACATGCCGCCGTCGAAAGGAAGGTCGCCGAACACTTCGTCGGTCGAGATATGATGGAAGCGGAAGCGGCCTCGGCGAGCCTCCGGCAGCCCGCGCCAGTATTCCAGCGCCGCATTGAGGATGCGGTAGGTGCCGACGATGTTGGTCTCGATGAAGGCGCCGGGGCCGTCGATCGAACGGTCGACATGGCTTTCGGCGGCGAGGTTCATGACGATGTCGATGTCGTCACGGCGCAATATGTCGAGCATCGTGCGCTCGTCGCAGATATCGGCCTGCTGGAAACGGTAATTGTGGGCGTTCTCGATCGGCCGCAGCGACGCGAGGTTACCCGCATAGGTGAGCTTGTCGAGATTGGTGACGCGATAGGCCGGGTTGGCGCACAGGTGCCGGCAGACCGCAGAGCCAATGAAGCCGGCGCCGCCAGTGACCAGGAAATTCAGCTTGCCCTCTTGCCTCACGCGAAAACCTCCGCACTGCTGAGCAGTGGCGCGTTGCGATCCTTATCCGAGAGCTGGAAGCCGCCGGCAAGCGACGGCCACGCAATACCAATGGCGGGGTCGTCGAAACGGATCGACCGGTCATGCTCCGGCGAATAGGTATCGGTGACCTTATACAGAATCTCGGTGTCCGGCACGAGCGTGACGAAGCCGTGCGCGTATCCCTTCGGCACCAGGATCTGGTTTCCCTTCTCGGCCGAGACCTCCAGCGCCGACCATTTTGCAAAGGTCGGCGAAGAACGGCGGATATCGACGACGACATCGAGGACACTGCCCCGCACGACGCGCAGCAGCTTGTCCTGGGCGCGCGGCGGCAGCTGGTAGTGCAGCCCGCGCAACACGCCAGCCGCAGCGGAATAGGAATGGTTGTCCTGGACGAAGACGAGATCGATGCCAGCTTCGGCGAAGCGTTCGGCATTCCAGGTCTCGCTGAAAAAGCCGCGCGCGTCGCCGTGCCGCTTCGGCACGATCTCCAGCACGCCGTCGAGGCCGAGCGGCCTGACCTCAAGCACCTTGATCCTCCATCAGATCGGCGACCCGCCTGCGCAGATAGGCGGCATATTCATTCTTGCCGAGCCGCGCCGCGCGTTCCAGAACCTTGTCGGCGCCGAGCCAGCCCTGCTCGAAAGCGATTTCCTCGGGGCAAGCGACCTTGATGCCCTGGCGATGTTCGATGGTGCGCACAAAGAATGACGCTTCATGCAGGCTGTCATGTGTGCCGGTATCGAGCCAGGCATAGCCGCGGCCAAGCCGGTGGACCTGCAGCTCCCCGCGTTCCAGATAGGCATTGTTGACCGCCGTGATCTCGAGCTCGCCGCGCGCTGACGGCCGGATCGTGGAGGCGATGTCGACGACCCTGTTGTCGTAGAAATAGAGCCCGGTGACGGCCCAGTTGGATTTTGGCTTGAGCGGCTTTTCCTCGATCGTCAGCGCCTTGCCAGTCGCCTTGTCGAACGAGACCACGCCGTAGCGTTCCGGGTCCTCGACATGGTAGGCGAAGACCGAGGCTCCGCTCTCGCGCGAGGCCGCCATCCGGCAGAGCTTGGACAGCCCATCACCGAAATAGATGTTGTCGCCGAGGATCATCGAAACATTGTCCTTGCCGATGAAATCGCGGCCGATGATGAAAGCTTCGGCGAGGCCATTGGGTTGCGGTTGCTCGGCATAGGAAAGCTCAAGCCCGAATTCCGAGCCGTCGCCGAGCAGAGCCTGAAAGACCGGCAAGTCACGCGGCGTTGAGATGACCATGATCTGGCGTATTCCCGAGAGCATCAGCACACTCAGCGGGTAATAGATCATCGGCTTGTCGTAGATTGGCAGGATTTGCTTGGAAACCGCTATTGTAAGCGGATAGAGGCGCGTTCCGCTCCCGCCGGCCAGGATTATTCCCTTCAACAGGCTCTCCGTCGAGCTGCCGGGGGCATGCCCGGCTGTCGAGCCGCCCGCGGTAGAGTTTCGTGTATCAGCTCGTTCGTTTATGCCGCACCATGTACTAATATCGGATTTAATGCCTTCGTTATAGTCGCTTGCGATCCACAATCGGCAAGTGTGGGCGGGGCGGTCATCGATCAGACGCGCCACGCAAGCCAGACACGAAAAAGCAGACGAGGTTCAGCCGGCCAGCTTTTTTTGTCGTTCGCGATCAGCCGCGCTTGAGCAGCGCCCACACGGCCGGCACAAGGCTGGCGGCCAAAGCCACCTTGATCAGGTCGCCGACGATGAAGGGCAGGACGCCGAATTGCCAGGACTTTTCCGGTCCGATGAGCATCGCCAGCCAGGCAAAGCCCATGGCCATCATGATCACCTCGGCGGTCAGCATGGCGCCAAACAGCTTGAACGGATTGCGGTCCCAGCCGCGATCGGCAGCCCAGCCGGCGATTGCCGCCATGACCACGAAGCCGGCGAGGTAGCCACCAGTAGAGCCCAGCATATAAGCGATGCCGAGGCCCTTTTCCGGCGTGCCCTGGAAGACTGGCCAACCAAAAGCGCCCTCGGCGAGGTAGAGGACGAGCGTCGCGACCGCCAGCCGCAGGCCGAACGCCGAGGCGATCAACAGCACGGCGAGCGTCTGCAGTGAAAGGTCGACCGGGCCGAGCACCACTTTCGTCTTGGCTGAAAGGGTGAGCAGCAGGGTTCCGGCGAGCGCCAGGAAGAGCTGCGTGGCGAGCCGCGCGGCGCCCCGATCCGGCAGGGTGAGAGAAACAAGCGGACGCATCGTGGTTGCAGTTGCCATGGTCTTCCCCATTCTGGCTGATTTGCCGGGTGGCTGATTTTCTGGCTTAAAGCGCATCGCGCAGAAACGGATTCAGGCGACGCGCTTTAAAAATTTGTCTTGATTCATGTCGTTCTCCCAGAACCGCTGCGCACTTTTGGGCGAATTTTCCTATATTGGCTTCCGTGTCGGGCGGCAATCATTTTGCCGCGTTGCAACGGAGTCCGGCATGGCGCTTGAATTCGACACCAGCTTCGATCCGGCTTACGGCCGGGCGATCACGGTTGCGCCGGATGTGCTGCGCATCACCGCCAGAAACCCCGGCCCATTCACCTTCCACGGCACCAACAGCTATGTCGTCGGCCACGATACGCTGGCGGTGATCGATCCAGGGCCGGAAGACGACGCCCATCTCGAAACGCTGCTCGCGGCGATCGCTGGCCGCCCGGTCAGCCACATCTTCGTCAGCCATACCCATCGCGACCATTCGCCTTTGGCGGCGCGGCTGAAGGAGCACACCGGCGCGCCAACGCTTGCCGAAGGCCCGCATCGCCCGGCTCGCGCCTTGCGCATCGGCGAGGTCAATCCGCTCGACGCCAGCGCCGACCTGGCTTTCGTTCCCGATGTCGCGCTGACCGACAATGCGCTGACCCATGGCGACGGCTGGGCAATCCGCACCGTGCTTACGCCCGGCCACACCGCCAATCACGCCGCGTTTGCCCTCGAGGGAACCGGCACCCTGTTTTCAGCCGACCATGTCATGGCGTGGTCGACCTCGATCGTCGCGCCGCCGGACGGCGCCATGGCCGATTATATGCGCTCCCTCGACAAGCTTTTGGCGCGCGACGATCATTTGCTGTTGCCCGGCCATGGCGGACCCGTGACCGCGCCAGGCAGGTTCATGCGCGGCCTGAAGACGCATCGCAAGATGCGTGAAAGGGCGATCCTGGAGCGCATCCGCGCCGGCGACCGCACGATCACGGAAATGGTCGCCGCGATCTATCGCGATACCGATCCGCGGCTGCACGGCGCCGCCGGCCTGTCGGTGCTTGCCCATCTCGAGGATCTCGTCGCCCGCGGCCTGGCCGCAACCAACGGCGAGCCTGCAATCGACGGCGTTTTCGTGCCTGCCGGCTAATGCATGTCGCCCGGAAGTGTGCAGCGGTTCTGGGACAACGACATGCATCAAAACAAAGACTTTAAAGCGCGTCGCCTGAATCCGTTTCTGCGCGACGCGCTTTAGTCTATTCGGCCGGCGCCGCGCCGACCTGCCCGGCGACCTGCTGGTCGAGCTCGC
Organism: Mesorhizobium sp. WSM4832; assembly: GCF_055811115.1. NCBI lineage: Bacteria > Pseudomonadati > Pseudomonadota > Alphaproteobacteria > Hyphomicrobiales > Phyllobacteriaceae > Mesorhizobium > Mesorhizobium sp. WSM4832. Next base: position 167,800 of record NZ_JBVVQH010000007.1, read on the forward strand.
CAAGGAAATCCGTGATGCGGGCTGCATTGTCGCCCAAGTCGTAGCGGCCGTAGCGCGAGGCCGAGCGCATGTCGACGATGACCTGCTCGCCATCATCGGTAACGCGAATGGCGACGTCGGCCGGCAGTCCGAGCACAAAGCCCTTGGCCAGCGCATTGATCGTCGCCTCGCTCTGCCCGTTGATATCGGGATAAGGCGCCGTCAACTGCCAGTCGCGGCGATCGAGAACGGTTTCGACAGCGTCGACGACGGTTTCGAAAGGCAAATTGTAGCTGCGCCCGCTGACCAGCGGATAGGCATCGGCCTGCAGGCGCTGTTCGCCCGGCGTCGGCGGCGGCAACTCGTTCATGTCGCCGGTGCGGTCGCTGGTATCCAGCGCCGGCGGATCGTCGAGATCGGTCGAAATGTCGCGCAGCGGCGGATAGATCGTCGCCCAGTAGACGGCAACGCCGTAGGGTGCGAGCACCAGAAGCGCCAGCAGCGCGCCGATGCTGAGATCGCGGCCGCCGCGATCGCCAAAACTCCAGACCCGCGACAGGCCGAGGCCCGCCAGAAACAGGGCGAGCGCGGCAAGCAGCGCGACGACCGCGAGCACCCACAGGAAAGGCGGTGTCTCGACGAGATCGAGCCGGTAAGCGGCTACGACTGTGAGCAAAAGGACGAGCGAGAATGCCCCGATCCGCCGCGACCAGCCGGCCGCCCGTGACGTCTGCCGTTCAGGAATAGATGCCATTGTTTGCCGTATCGTCCCAACCCGGGCCGAGAGTTAACTGTTTTTAGCGCGGGCTTGAAGCCGAAAGATTGAACATTTTTCGTCAATCGGTCGGCAGGCGATAATCCTTGAACTGGTCGCGCAAACTGGTCTTCTGGATCTTGCCGGTGGCGGTGTGCGGAATTTCGCCGACGAAGGCGACGTCGTCGGGCATCCACCATTTCGCAACCTTGCCGCTCATGAAGGTCAAGATGTCGCCCTTGCTCGGCTCTCTGCCGGGCTTGCGCACGACGACGAGCAAGGGCCGCTCGCCCCATTTGGAATGCGGGATGCCGATCGCCGCCGCCTCCGCCACGTCCGGGTGGCCGACGGCGAGATTCTCCAGATCGATGGTCGATATCCACTCGCCGCCGGACTTGATGACATCCTTGGCGCGATCGGTGATCTGCATGTAGCCGTTGGCGTCGATATGGGCGACATCGCCGGTGTCGAACCAGCCATCGGCATCGAACTGCTCGGCGCCGGCGCCGCCATAATAGGCGCGGGCCACCGCCGGGCCGCGCACCTTGAGGTGCCCGAAGGTCTTGCCGTCCCAGGGCAGCGCGTTGTCGTCGTCGGTCACTTTCATTTCGACGCCGAAGGGCGGAAAGCCCTGCTTGCCCTGGACATCCAGCCGCGCCTCGCCGGTCAGCGTCTCATATTGCGGCTTCAGCGTGCAGAGCGTGCCGAGCGGCGACATCTCGGTCATGCCCCAGGCATGCACCACCTGCACGTCGTAATTGTCCTGGAACTTGGCGGTGATGGCGCGCGGACAGGACGCCCCGCCGATGACGACCTTCTTCAGATGGGGCAGCTTCTTGCCGGTCTCCTCCAGATATTGCAGCAGCATCATCCAGACGGTCGGCACCGCTGCGCTGAACGTCACCTTTTCAGTGTCGAGCAGTTCGTAGATCGAAGCGCCGTCCATCTTGCAGCCAGGCATCACCAGCTTGGCGCCGATCATCGGCCCGCTCTGGCCGAGACCCCAGGCATTGGCGTGGAACATCGGCACGACAGGCAGGATCACATCCCGGGTCGATATGCCCATGGCATCGGGCATGGCGGCCATCATGGCATGAAGAACATTGGAACGGTGGCTGTAAAGCACGCCCTTCGGGTCGCCTGTCGTGCCCGAGGTGTAGCACATGCCGGCGGCGGTGTTCTCATCGAACGTCTTCCAGGTGAAGGCGCCATCGGCCTCGGCCAGCCATTCCTCGTAAGCGACGGCATTGGGCAGCGACGTTTGCGGCATATTTGCCCGGTCGGTGAGAACAATCACCAGCTTCAGCGATCGGACCGCGCCGGCGATCTTTTCCAAGAGCGGCACGAATGTCAGGTCGACGAAGATCGCCTTGTCCTGCGCATTGTTCATGATCCAGGCGATCTGCTCGGGAAACAGCCTCGGATTGAGCGTGTGGTAGATCGCGCCGATGCCCATGATGCCGTACCAGGCCTCGATATGGCGGGCCGTGTTCCAGGCAAGGGTCGCGATGCGGTCGCCGAGCCTGAAGCCGTCGCGATCCAGCCGCTGCGCCACCTTGAGCGCCCGGTGATGGATTTCGGCAAAGGTCGTGCGCACGATCGGGCCTTCGATCGAGCGCGACACCACCTCCCGGCTGCCGTGCTGGCGTTCGGCATGGTCGATCAGTTTGTGGCAAAGCAGCGGCCATTCCTGCATCAATCCGAGCATCTGTTCCTCCCCTTTGCGCATTCGCGTCGTTTGTTTCACGCATTGTGGAACGAACCGGCAGATTGTCCAGCTGTCATAGGTCGAAGCCGGTGGATGGATCGAAGGACCTGGGAGAACCGCCATAATCCGGCCATCGTCGCCGTTAAGGTTCATTAACGGGCTGGGTGAGATTGGCGGATGGAGAGGTTCGCATGGACGCGCAGCTCGACGATAAAGCCCTCGAAAGCACGCTTGCCCACAGTCTGGACGATTTGACGCCGGACACCAAAACCGTTTCCGAAGATGAATTTGCCGAAGTCGTCGGCGGCGCACTTGAAGCCGTCGGCGGAACGTTGCTGTTCAAGATGCGCGTCGAAAACGGCGCCGACGGCGAGCATGTCGCCGCCGCCTGCATCGGCGACGCCGGCAATCGCCAGTTCCTGCTGCTAACGCTGCCGACCTCCGGCGGCGCGCTGAAGGTCGAAACCGCGGCAAGAAGCACCAATCCGGTCGCAGGCATTGCCGCCGCTTATGCCGGCCTCATGGATGCCTTCAAGACGGCCGCCTGACGGCTAATGCATGTCGCCCAGAAGGGTGCAGCGGTTCTGGGACAACGACATGCATCAAAACAAGGACTCAAAGCGCGGCGCCTGAATCCGTTTCAGCGCGACGCGCTTTAGGGCAATTCCAGGAAAAGTGCGCAGCGGTCAGGCTCGGCGGCTTGGCCGTAGCCTTCCGTCCGGAATTGCGTGAAACAAGAGTTGGGGCGGGTCGGCGTGCCTATCAAACGCCGAACCGCGTTGGGCGGCAGACGTTCAATGAATGGTGATGACGCCTCGCGCCGCGCGGGCTTGCGCGACGCGCCCGCCCGACACATTTAAATCTCCCGCAAGGAGACCATTCATGGACAAACTCGCCAATCCAGCCCCCGGCTTTCAACGCAATCCCGACAAGGTGATCACCGTCGAACCCTATCGCGGCAGCGTCACGGTGCGCGCCGGCGATACCGTCATCGCCAGGTCGAACCGGGCCAAGGTACTGTCGGAACCGCCCTATCCGGCGGCCTTCTACATCCCGTTCGACGATATCGATTTCAGCAAGCTCGTCAGCACCGAGCACTCGACGCATTGTCCTTACAAGGGCGACGCCAGCTACTGGAGCGTCCAGCAGGCCGGCGAAGCCGGCAAGAATGCGATGTGGGCCTACGAACAGCCGTTCGACGAAATGACCGAGATCCGCAATCACGGCGCGTTCTACACGAACAAGGTGACGGTCGAAGCCACGCCGGACTGAGTTCCCGATCCGGCGCGGCCATTGGCGCCGGCCGATACAGGCGAAGCCGGAACGTCGTCATGCGTCGTTGCGCTCCTTGCTTCGCCCGTGGATGACGAAGGGATGGGCGTTTACGTCAATCCCGGAAGGGTGTGGCTGCTGAAATTCAGCGGTCGCTTCGGCCTCGCACCGCGCTCTCAATCCGTCGTGCCGTCGTTGCCCACGTCTTCGGCATCGTCCAGGCGAACGAAGGTCATGCCCTTCTGCTTCAAAGCAAGCAGCCCCTGAACCACGCCCTCGCCGGCCGCATGGGTCGGCTGGTTGATATGGGCGATGATGACGTCGCCGTCCTTGGCGGCGCCGATGCGGCGTGCCGTCTCCTTCGCGCCGAGCAGCGAGCCGCCGTCGCCATTGACCGAGAAGCCGGCGATCTTGAAGCCCAGCTTGCGGATCATGGCGATCGCCGAAGGGCTATACTCGGCGGTAGCGCCGCGAAACCATCTCGGCGCCGGCCCGCCCGCACTGGCCAAGGCGGCGGCGCCGGATTCGACCTCGGTCTGCACGGCGTCAGGACTGCCGGCGCTGCGGATGCCATAAATCTTCTGCGGCGTATCGACCGCCGGAATATGGCGGCCACCATGGTTTTCCAGTTCGAACAGATCAGGATGCGCCCGCATGATCTCAACAGCTTCGGCATTGTGCTTCAGCCAGAGGCCGGTCACGAAAATGGTCGCCGGTATCCGGTTGTCGACAAGGGCCGAAAGGATCCTTGTGTCGGTCTTCCCGCCGCAGGCATCGAGCGTCAGCGCAACGCGACCGCCAGCATCAGCGCCCTGAGGTTTCAGATGCAGCGTCGGCTCGACCAACGTCGCGGCACTGCCTGCCGACGCCGCGAACAGCGACAGCGCCATCGCGCAAAGAGAATTTCTAAGCAGACCCATCATCCATTCCAAGCCGGCACGCCGGCCGTTCGCCGCATCGCGCCAAGAAAGCCTCTACGAGACTTGTCTCAACAGACTGGCATTTAGGCGAAAATGGGACGGCAATCGCGAAAATTTGCTTTCGCCTTACGCCGTGGCTTCCAGGGCAGTCCCCGTCCGCGCCAGGAGTTCGAGCGTGGCCGCCACGACCGCGTCGACCTCCAGGCGCCAGACGCAACACGCCTTGTTGGGGTCCGGCCGTTCGCACAGGTCACCGCCGACGCAGTCGCAAGGCATGGACGGCCGCACCGGGATGCTCGGCGCGCCGATCGGCCCCCAGTTGGACGGGCTCTGCAGGCCGAACAGCCCGACGACAGGAGTGCCGGCCGCAGCCGCCATGTGCATGGGGCCACTGTCGTTGCCGAGAAACAGCCGCGCCTGCTTGAACAGCGCCGGCAAGGTTTCGAGCGGCAGCGCTCCGACCAGATTGACGATCGGCGTCTTCGCAGTCGCAAGGATCTTTTCGACCGCATCTTTCTCATCCGGACCGCCGACCAGAGCGACGTCCAGACCGGTTTCGGCCGATATCCGGTCGATAGCGGCGGCAAAGCGCTCGGGCTGCCAGCGGCGCCCGGGGAAGCTTGCCCCGGCATGCACCGCGACGAACTCGTTCGGCCGGAGCTGGAACTTGTCCAGCAGCGCCAAGGCTTTCGTCGTCTGGAACGGTGGCGGCTCGATGGCGGGAGCCCGCACGCGCAGATCTATGCCGAGCGCCTCCAGCGGCGAAAGATAGCGATAGAGAAAGTGCCGCTCGCCATAGCCGAACGGACTTGCCTTCACATTGGCAGGTTTGAGCTGGAACCAGCGCAGGAGCCTTTTACGCGTGTGGTATCCCACGCGAACCCGTGCGCCAACCAGTCCTGAGATGAACCGCGACGTCTTCGTGTCGGTGATGTCGATGGACATGTCGAAGCGATGGCGGCGCAATCTGACGAGCGTGACAACGAGTTCCTGCGCGCGCCGCAGCGGCGTGCCGCGCATACGGGAGCGGCGGAAGGTCACGGCCTCCGAGGCGATGTCGTTGGCGGTGAGGAGACCGGCGAAGCTGGCGTCGCAGAGGAAGACGATGCGGACACCGGGGTATTCGAGCTGCAGATTCTTCGCCAGCGCCGAGGCAAGAACGAGATCGCCAATGTGCTTCGTCTGCAGGATCAGGATCGAGCGTACGGGGCCGGAGCGAACCTGCAGCATCCGTGCCCGGGCACGGGAGTCGGATTCCACCAAACTGGATTGAGACGTCGACATGTGGAACCATCACGCGCCCATTCGCGTGACCTTATATACAAGACGACAAGGTCGCGGACCATAGCGACTCTCGCGTGCCGACAGAGCGTATCCACCGTTTCACGCAAACGGCGAAAACGCTCTATTTTCATGGAATTGCCCCAAGAGGCGCGACGCGGCCGACGGGCGGCGCGGAATTTCCCGCGAAATCAGACCGCGGCTTCCAGGACCATCTCGGTGCGCGCCAGGAGCTCCAGCGCCGCGTCTACCACCGGATCGACCTCCAGGCGCCAGACGCAGCATGCCTTGCTCGGGTCGGTCCGCCGGCACAGATCGCCGCCGACGCAGTCGCAAGGCATGGATGGCCGCAGCGAGATGCTGGGCACGCCGACCGGCGCCCAGCGGATCGGGTTGGTCAGGCCGAACAGGCCGACGACCGGCGTGCCGGCGGCGGCGGCCATATGCATCGGCCCGCTTTCGTTGCCGAGAAACAGCCGCGCCTCCTTGAGCAGCGCCAGCAGCGTTTCCAGCCGCAGCGTGCCCGCCAGATTGACGACAGGCGTCTTCGCCAGCGCCATGATTCTTTCGGTCGCCTCGTTTTCGTCCGGGCCGCCGACCAGAACCACACGCAGGCCTGTTTCGCCGGCGATCCTGTCGATGGCCTCGGCAAAGCGCTCCGGCTGCCAGCGTCGCCCGGCGAAACTTGCTCCGGCATGAACCGCGACAAAGGCGCTCGGCCGGATATGGTGCCTGGCCAGCAAAGCCAGGGCGCGCGTCGTCTCGAAGGGCAGCGGTCGAATGGCCGGCGCCCTGACGCGCAAGTCGACGCCAAGCGCCTCCAACGGAGACAGATAGCGGTAGAGGTGATGCTTCTTGCCGAATCCGAAGGGCTTCATCCTGACATTGGCAGGCTGGCGCTCATGCCAGCGCAGAGGTCGCTCCGTCGGAGAATAGCCGACCCTGACCGGAGCGTTGACCAGGTCGGAAATGATCCGCGAGGTCTTGGAGTCGGTAATGTCGATGGTCATGTCGAACCGATGCCGCCGCAATGTGCGCACCATGCGGAAGAGCTCGCGTCCCCGCTCGAGCGGCGAGCCACGCATCTTGGCGCGGCTGAAGGGGACGACCTCGGCGGCAATACCATGAGCCGTCAGGAAACCGGCGAAATGCGCTTCGCAAAGAAACACGATCCTGACGCCCGGATATTGAAGCTGCAGGTTCTTCGCCAGCGCCGAGGCAAGCACGATGTCGCCGATGAACTTGGTCTGCAGGATCAGGATCGACCGGAATGCGGTTGGGGAAATCTGCAACATGGGTATCCGACACCAATAAATTCGGTGCCGGATACTTCCTTGGAACGATGTCGAGATTCGAGGCCGTCACACGCACGTTCGCGTGACATTCCATACAAAACCGTAAGGTACCCAGAGCCGCTCTCGGAATGACCCTCAGGCGCGTTTTGCGGCACCCTTCGCCGCCGTCACGGCCGCCTGCGCGGCCGCCAGCCTGGCGATCGGCACGCGGTAGGGCGAGCACGAGACGTAGTCGAGGCCGACCTCCTCGCAGAAGCGGATCGATGCCGGATCGCCGCCATGCTCGCCGCAGATGCCGAGCTTGATGCCCGGCCGGGTCGCCCTGCCCTTTTGCGCAGCCATGCGCACCAGTTCGCCGACGCCGTCAATGTCGAGCGAGACGAACGGATCCTGCTCGATGATGCCTTTCTGGCGGTAGGTCTCCAGGAACGAGGCTGCATCGTCGCGCGAGATGCCGAAAGTGGTCTGGGTGAGGTCATTGGTGCCGAAGGAGAAGAATTCGGCCGATTCGGCGATGACATGGGCGCGGATCGCGGCGCGCGGCAGTTCGATCATCGTGCCGGTGAGGTAGTCGATCTTGACGCCGGTCTCCTGCATGACGCTTTGCGCGACCGCGTCGATGCGCGCCTTCACATAGTCGAGTTCCTTCACCAAGCCGACCAGCGGCACCATGATCTCGGGGACCACCAGCGCGCCGGCCTTCTTGCCGGCCTCGACAGCGGCCTCGAAAATGGCGCGCGCCTGCATCTCGGCGATCTCGGGATAAGAGACCGCGAGCCGGCAGCCTCGGTGGCCGAGCATGGGGTTGAATTCGTGCAGCGCTTCAGTGCGCTGCCTCAGCTTGTCGGCCGAAACATTCATTGCAGTCGCCACCTCGGCGAGCTCCGCCTCGGTCTTAGGCAGGAATTCATGCAGCGGCGGGTCGAGCAGGCGGATCGTCACCGGCAGGCCGGCCATGATCTCGAACAGTTCGAGGAAATCCGAGCGCTGCATCGGCAGGAGCTTGTCAAGTGCCGCGCGCCTGTCCTTCTCGGTGTCGGCCAGGATCATCTCGCGCATGGCGACGATGCGGTCGCCTTCGAAGAACATGTGCTCGGTACGGCAAAGGCCGATGCCCTCGGCGCCGAAAGACCGCGCCATGCGCGCATCAAGGGGCGTTTCGGCATTGGTGCGCACCTTCATGCGGCGCGCGGCGTCCGCCCATTCCATGATGGCGGCGAAATCGCCCGACAGCTCCGGCTGCAGCATGGCGACCGCCCCCTTGAGCACCTGGCCGTTGCCGCCATCGATGGTGATGATGTCGCCCTTGCGGAAGGTCTGGCCCATCGAGAGCAGCGTGCCGGCCTTGTAGTCGACGCGCAGCGAGCCGGCGCCCGACACGCAAGGCTTGCCCATGCCGCGCGCCACCACCGCGGCATGGCTGGTCATGCCGCCGCGCGTCGTGAGGATGCCTTCGGCGGCATGCATGCCGTGGATGTCTTCCGGGCTGGTCTCGATACGCACCAGGATCACCTTGCGACCTTGCGCCTTGGCGTCCTCGGCATCGCTGGAGGAAAAGACGATCTCGCCGGTGGCAGCACCGGGCGAGGCCGGCAGGCCCATGCCGATGACATCACGTGCCGCCTTCGGATCGATGGTCGGATGCAGGAGTTGGTCGAGCGAGGCCGCATCGATGCGCGCGACCGCCTCCTCCTTGGTGATCAGCCCGTCCTTCGCCATCTCGACGGCGATCTTCAGCGCCGCCTTGGCGGTGCGCTTGCCGGAGCGGGTCTGCAGCATCCACAATTTGCCGCGCTCGATGGTGAATTCGAGGTCCTGCATGTCGCGGTAGTGCTTTTCCAGCCGGTCGGAGATGTCGACGAAGGCCCGGAAGGCGTCGGGCATCAGCTTTTGCAGCGACGGCTTGTCGGAACCGGCGGCGATGCGCGCCGCCTCGGTGATGTTCTGCGGCGTGCGGATGCCGGCAACCACGTCCTCGCCCTGGGCGTTGACCAGGAACTCGCCGTAGAGCTGGCTGTCGCCGGTCGAAGGATTGCGCGTGAAAGCGACGCCGGTTGCTGATGTGTCGCCCATATTGCCGAACACCATGGCCTGGACATTGACGGCCGTGCCCCAGCTTTCGGGAATGTCGTGCAGGCGCCGATAGGTGATGGCGCGGCTATTCATCCAGCTTGAGAACACGGCGCCGATCGCACCCCAGAGCTGCTCCTGGGGATCCTGCGGGAACGGCTTGCCGAGTTCTTCCTCTACCTTGGCCTTGTAGAGCCCGATCACGTCCTGCCATTCTCCGGCCGAAATCTCGGTATCGAGCTCATGACCGAGGCTCGCCTTCCGGTCCTCGAGGATTTCCTCGAACACCTCATGGTCGAGGCCCATGACGACGTCGGAATACATCTGGATGAAGCGGCGGTAGCTGTCATAGGCAAAGCGGGCATCGCCGGAATCGGCGGCCAGGGCCTCGACCGTTTCGTCGTTGAGGCCGAGATTGAGCACGGTATCCATCATGCCGGGCATCGACGCGCGGGCGCCGGAGCGCACGGAGACCAGAAGCAGCTTCGAGGGATCGCCGAAACGGCGGCCGGTGATCCGGCCGATATGGTCGAGCGCCGAGACGACATCTGCCTCAAGCGCGTCGGGATAGGTGCGGCCGTTGGCGTAATAGGCGTTGCAGACTTCGGTGGTGATGGTGAAACCGGGCGGCACCGGCAGCCCGAGGCTGCACATCTCGGCCAGATTGGCACCCTTGCCGCCGAGAAGGTTGCGGTCGCCGGCACGGCCTTCGGCGGCGCCGTCGCCGAAGGTGTAAACCCACTTGGTCATGCTTGCCCTCCAGTTCGTGGAAGATAGAAACATCCGGACCACGGCCCGGTTCCCCGCCTTCTCCTATCCGAGCGATAGGATGCTGCAGTGCGAAAGGCAAGGCACCGGCAAGCAGGCGCCGCTACTACAATCGATTAAGCAAAAGCTGCGTCAAAAAGACTTGCCGGAGGGTGTGGCGCGATATAGAACATAAAGGGAACATAGTGGAGTAGCGTGATGAAACTCAACGGAAAACTCGACTATCTGGAACTGCCGGCGACGGGCGGCACGCTGGACGGTGTCAAATCCTTCTACAGCGCCGCCTTTTCATGGTCGTTCACCGATTACGGCCCGACCTATTCCGCCTTTGCCGAAGGGCTCGACGGCGGCTTCCAGGCCGATGCCGGCGAGGCGCCGGCCAAGCCGCTGCCGGTGCTCTACTGCGAAAATCTCGAGGAAACGCTGGAAGCGGTCGAGAACGCCGGCGGCATCATCGTCAAGCCGATCTTTTCCTTTCCCGGCGGCAGGCGATTTCACTTCACCGATCCGGCCGGCAACGAACTGGCCGTCTGGGGATATTAGAAAAGACGCAGATTTCGAGGTATTTTTTGCTGTTGACAGGCGGGCTCACTCCAATAAGTAGCGGCGATCTTCCAACAGCAGAAGCAGACTGATGAAATTCGGGTCAAGCGGCGTTCGGGGTTTGGCTTCCGAATTGGTTGGAAGGCCAAGCGGGCTTTATACTGAAGGCTTTGCCCGGCGCTTGCGGTCGATCGGATTTGAGCAAGGCAAGGTCTTCGTAGGGCGCGACTTGCGGGACAGCAGTCCGGCAATCGCCAAGGATTGCATGGCGGCGCTGGCCGCAGCCGGGTTCCAGCCAGTCGATTGCGGCGCCATCCCCACACCCGCGCTTGCCTTTTACGCCCGCCGGCACGGCGCCGCAGCGCTCATGGTGACGGGATCGCATATTCCCGCCGACCGCAACGGCATCAAGTTCTATGGGCCGAAGGGCGAGATAGACAAGGCGGACGAGGCCGCGATCACCCTCCATGTCGCTGAACTGTCGGACCAATATCCGTGGCCGCCGGCCCATGCGGACTGGCCGACCGACCATCAACAGGCGCTCGCGGCTTTTCGAGACCGTGTCGACGCTGTTCTTGCCCCACGCGCCCTCTCCGGAATGAGGCTCGGCGTCTACCAGCACAGCACTGTTGCGGCGGAGCTGCTCGTCGAGGTGCTGCGATCCTATGGCGCGGATGTGATCCCGGTCGGGAAAACAGAGATTTTCGTGCCGGTCGATACGGAGGCCGTCGGCCAGGAAACGATGGCGAAGGTGAAAGACTGGGTGCGCGAATTCAAATTCGACGCCGTGCTCTCGGCCGACGCCGACGCGGATCGTCCTCTTGTCATTGATGAAAATGGCGAGCTGTTCCGCGGCGACCTGATCGGGCTGGCGACGGCCCTGTTCCTTAGGGCCGACATCGTGGTGACGCCGGTCACCTCCAACTCAGGCATCTCCGAGACTTTCGGGTTCAGCGTCAAGAGAACGAAGGTGGGGTCGCCTTTCGTCATAGAGGGAATGGACGCCGCGCTGCAGGCAGGCGGCGTCGTCGTCGGCTTCGAAGCCAATGGCGGGGTTCTTCTGAGATCGGACTGCCCGGTGAACGGCAGGGTTTTGTCCGCGCTGCCGACACGGGATTCATTTTTGCCGATCCTGGCCGTGCTGGGCACGATGGCATCGACCGGAAAGTCGCTGTCGAACCTGCGCGAAACCTGGAACCTTCCGGTCTGCGCCAGCGAGCGGCTCGAGAACTTCCCGGTCGAGGCATCGCGCGGCTTGATGCGAAGGCTCGCCGACCGCGATGCGTTGCAGCAGTTCCTTGCCCCCTTCGGCTCCGTCGCGGATGTCGATGAGACAGACGGTCTCAGGGCGCGAATGGCCAGCGGCGAGATCATCCACCTGCGGCCTTCCGGCAACGCTCCCGAATTTCGTTGCTATGCCGAGGCCGCCAGCCATGACAGGGCGACTGAAATTGTGGCAATAGCCCTCGAACGGGCGCGGGACACCACAAATGAACCAGAGGCCATGCAATGAAGGTGGTTCCTGTCATAATCAGCGGCGGAGCGGGATCGCGGCTCTGGCCGGCGTCGCGGCAGTCGCATCCGAAGCCCTTCCTCAAGGTTGGGGATGGGCATTCGCTGATCCAGCACACCGTGCTGCGCGCCGCTTCGCTGAAGGATGTCGCTGAGCTTGTCGCGGTAACGTCAAGGGATCATCTTTTCCTGACAAAAGACGATTTCGACGAACTTTATCCGGCGGTGCCGCCGCATACTTTCCTGCTTGAGCCGGAGGGGCGGGACACGGCCGCCGCGGTTGCCGCTTCTGTCATCCACGCCAACGCGACACAGGGTCCGGACGCAATTTTGTGCGTTTTCCCGGCGGACCACATGATCGGCGACCTGCCCGCATTCACACAAGTCATGGGCAGGGCAATCGAACATGCGCAACAAGGATTGATCGCCACGCTCGGCATACTGCCCAGCCGCCCGGACACCGCTTTCGGCTACATCGAGGCCGATGGCGAGAGGGTCATCCGTTTCGTGGAGAAGCCGGACCTCGACGCGGCCAAGACATATCTTGCATCGGGGCGTTTCTTCTGGAACGCCGGCATTTTCTGCTTCAAGGCCCGGACGATGCTCGATGCGATGGCCGCGCACTGCCCTGCCGTCCTCGAGGCGGTTGCCGCAAGTTACGAGCACGGCCTGTTCAGCAACGGGGATACCAACAAGGTCGAGCTTTCATCCGAACATTTCGCGCTCGCGCCTCGCATCTCGCTCGATCACGCGGTGATGGAGCAGACGCGCAATCTTGCGGTGGTTCCGTGCCAGATGGAATGGAACGACATCGGATCGTGGAACGCCATGGCGGAATTGACCCCGGCGGATGGTGGCGGGAACAGGATACGCGGGGATGTCCACATGGTGGACACTTCCGGCAGCTACATCAGTTCGGACAAGCGCGTCATCGGCACTGTCGGCGTGAGCGATCTGGTGATCGTAGATACACCGGACGCGTTGCTGGTGGCATCCCGCGACCGCGTCCAGGACGTCAAGAAACTGTTCGAAGGGCTCAAGGCTTCAGGGCATGAGGCGCATCTGCTTCACTCGACCGTGCACCGGCCGTGGGGAACCTACACTGTTCTGGAGGAAGGCGACCGCTTCAAGATCAAGCGCATCGAGGTGAAGCCCGGGCGGCGCCTGAGCCTGCAGATGCATCATCACCGGTCGGAACACTGGGTGGTGGTGAGCGGCTCGGCGAAAGTGGTCAACGGCGATCGGGAACTGTTCCTGGCGACGAACCAGTCGACCTACATTCCTTGCGGCCACAAGCACCGGCTGGAGAACCCGGGCAAGATCGACCTGGTGATCATTGAAGTTCAGAGCGGCGACTATCTCGGCGAGGATGACATCGTGCGCTTCGACGACGTATATGTTCGCGCATAGCGATTGATTTGGTCCGCAGGGCTGGGGCGGGCAACTACGAAACCGGGGCTTGGGGAGAAATTATCAAAACATACTGAGAGCATTGATGACAAAGACAGCATTGATAACCGGCATTACCGGGCAGGACGGCGCCTATCTGGCCGAGCTCCTGCTGTCGAAGGGTTATGAGGTCCACGGGCTTGCGCGACGCTCGAGCACGGCCGACGTCAACACCACGCGCCTGAAGTGGCTCGGCATCGAGAAAGACGTGCGGATCGTGGACGGCAACCTGACCGACCTGTCGGGCCTGGCTCGAACCATGCGCGACGTAAGGCCGGACGAGGTCTACAATCTTGCCGCGCAGTCTTTCGTCAAATCCTCGTGGCAGCAGCCGATCCTGACGGGCAATGTCACCGGCATCGGCGTCACCAATGTGCTCGAGGCGCTGCGCCTCGAAATCCCCACGGCGCGTTTCTACCAGGCTTCGTCTTCGGAAATGTACGGCCTTATCCAGGAGCCGATGCAATCGGAGACCACGCCATTCTACCCTCGTTCGCCTTACGCCGTGGCGAAGCTCTACGGTCACTGGATCACCGTCAACTATCGCGAAAGCTTCGGCCTGCACGCTTCGAGCGGCATCCTGTTCAATCACGAATCGCCACTTCGCGGCATCGAATTCGTGACACGCAAAGTCACGGACGCCGTCGCGCGCATCAAGAAGGGCCTGGCAAAGGAACTGCGGCTGGGCAACATCGACGCCAAGCGCGACTGGGGCCACTCGAGGGACTATGTCCGCGCCATGTGGCTGATGCTGCAGCAGGATCAGCCCGACGACTATGTCGTCGCCACGGGCAGGACGACGACGGTGCGCGACATGTGCCGGATCGCGTTTGAGCATGTAGGGCTGAAGATGGACGAGCACCTGGTCATCGATCCTGACCTGTTCAGGCCGGCGGAAGTCGAAATCCTGCTCGGCAATCCTGGCAAGGCCAAGGCCAAACTAGGCTGGGAGGCGACGATTTCGCTGGAAGAGATGATCAAGGAGATGGTGGATGCGGACCTTGAGCGGCATTCGGCCGCCAAAGGTTGAAGGGAAAGCTCTTGCGTCTACGCGCTGATGACTTGACGTACCGCGTTCTGCCATGCATCCGCATGCGGATAGTGCGCCATGGTTAGCGAGGTCGGCATGCGAGTTTTGATCACCGGCGCCAACGGCTTTGTCGGCCCCTATGTATGCGAGGCGCTGCGCAGCGTTTGCGGCCGCGATATTGCCGTTGTCGCGACCTCCAAGGATGGTGGTCCGCATCCCGCTTTCGGCCAGGTCGAAGCGCTGGATGTCACCGACACGGCAGCCGTCCATGACGCCGTGGCCCGTCATCGGCCGACGCATGTCATTCACCTGGCGGCGGTCGCGGCCCTGGGTGCTGCCCAGGCCGATCCTCAGAACACGTGGCGCATTCATGTGGGCGGCGCGCTCAACGTGGCCAATGCAATCCTTGACAAGGTTGCGGACTGCTGGCTGGTCCATGTCGGGTCGGGCCTGGTCTATGGCGAAAGCGCGAAGACCGGACGACCGCTCGACGAAAGCACACTGCTTGCCCCGATCGACGACTACGGCGTGACCAAGGCCGCGGCCGACCTCGCGCTCGGCGCCCTTTCACGACAGGGGTTGAAGTGTGCTCGGATGCGTCCCTTCAACCATACGGGACCGGGCCAGACAGAGGCATTTGCCGTCCCGGCCTTCGCCATGCAGATTGCGCGGATCGAAGCAGGCCTGGCTCCGCCGGTCATCCGCGTCGGCAATCTCGACGCAAGGCGCGATTTCTTGGATGCGCGCGACACCGCCAATGCCTATGCGCGCGTGGTCTCGAGCAGCCACGATCTTGCGCCAAACACTATTTTCAACGTTGCGTCCGGCGTCTCCTGGCGGATGGGAGACATTCTCGATCTGCTGCTGGCGCAAAGCAGCGCCAGGATCGTCACGGAACAGGATCCTTCACGGATGCGGCCAAGCGACCTGCCATCCATCGTGGGCGATGCGACCCGCGCCCGGACCCGACTTGGCTGGGCGCCTCAGCATCGCTTCGAAGATACGCTTGCGGCGGTGCTCAAGGATTGCCGCGAGCGCCTGGCCAAAACGTAAGCAAGGATGACCCGCCTGCTTCCCAAAGCGGCAACCCGACACCCTTCCAACACCAAATGCCAAATGAGAGTACAGAAATCATGACCGAGGTAAGATACCACGCCATCGAAGCCTGCCGTGTCGGCAAGGAAAAGGATCTCGTCTCTGTCCTCAATCTCGGTCAGCAGGCGCTCACGGGCGTGTTCCCGAAATCCGCCGCCGAGCCGGTGACCAAAGGTCCGCTCGAACTGGTCTGGTCTGCCTCAAGCGGACTTTTGCAGCTGAAGCATTCCTATGAGCCCGGCGAGATGTATGGCGACAATTACGGCTATCGCTCGGGCCTGAACCAATCGATGGTCGATCATCTGACGCACAAGGTCCGGTTCCTGGAGCGGCTGGCTTCTCCGCGCGGCGGCGACGTCGTCCTCGATATCGGCAGCAACGACTGCACGACGCTCAAGGCCTATTCAATTCCTGGACTGACGCGAGTAGGCATCGACCCTACGGGCAAGAAGTTCGCGCAGTATTATCCGGACGACGTCAAGCTGGTGCCGGACTTCTTCTCCGCCGAGGCATATCGCGGCGTCTCGCAGAGGCGGGCCAAGGTCGTGACGTCCATTGCGATGTTCTACGATCTTGAAGACCCTATCGCCTTTGCCCGTCAGGTGGCCGAAGTGCTTGCCGAAGACGGCATCTGGCATTTCGAACAGAGCTATATGCCGTCCATGCTTCGCCTGAACTCCTATGACACGATCTGTCACGAGCATGTCGAATATTATTCCCTGGGAGTCGTAGTGAAGATCCTGGACGCGGCCGGGCTCAAGGTCGTCAACGTCGTCATGAACAACATCAATGGCGGCAGTTTCGCCGTAACCGCCGCCCACAAGGGCAACAAAAGCGTCAAGCCCGATCAAGCGGTCATCGATTGGCTGCTCGATCAGGAGGATCGCATGGGGCTGTCCACGCCGCGGCCCTTCCGCGACTTCGAGGAGCGCGTGTTCAGGCACAGGCAGGATCTGTCGCGCCTCATTCAGGCGCTCGTCGCCGACGGCAAGAAGGTGCTGGGTTATGGTGCTTCCACCAAGGGCAATGTCGTCCTGCAATTCTGCAACCTCACTGCTGCCGAAATCCCTGCCATCGCCGAGGTCAACCCGGAGAAATTTGGCCGCATGACGCCTGGAACGCACATCCCAATCATTTCCGAGGCGGAAGCTCGCGCGATGAAGCCGGACTATTTTCTGGTCCTTCCCTGGCATTTCAAAGACGGGATCCTGCGCCGGGAACGCGAATATCTCGCAGACGGCGGCAAGTTCATCTTCCCGTTCCCGGAGATAGAGATCATATAGAAGTCTCTGCAATTGGCCGTCCGGGACGTCAGATGATCGCGTAATAGATTTTCCGGTCAACTTGCGTGAGGTCGTGCAGCCTCTGAAGCGCTTCCGGTGAGAGTGCCTCGGCGTGGTTCTGTTCCGTGGCGTTTGCATATGGCACGGCCTTCTCCGGGGGCGACGGGATACCTGCTACCTCGGCGACGCGGACGAGGAAATCGTGAAGGCGCTCGGTTACTCCGACGACAGCCATACGTTTGAGTGCCGCCATGGCGCCCTCCAACAGCTCCGGTTTAAGGAGAGGTAGCGACGTTTGCTCCAGTGCCTCGGAGAGGACGGGCAGTGTGATGTCGGCCTTGGAGAGGCGACTCGTCAGTACCTCTAGGCCGAGCGGTAGTTTCATGAGATACCGAGCCTGGTAGTCCTCGATCATTACCCGATTTAGGTCGTCCATCACGAAGTCGGTAAAGGTCTGGCCCGTGATTCTAAGATGATGGGGGTGCTCGGGCGCTCGGCGAACGTGGTGCCAGTGCGAGCGCGTTCTGGCCACCGGCTCTCG
The DNA here is from genome assembly GCF_055811115.1 of Mesorhizobium sp. WSM4832. Taxonomy (NCBI): domain Bacteria; kingdom Pseudomonadati; phylum Pseudomonadota; class Alphaproteobacteria; order Hyphomicrobiales; family Phyllobacteriaceae; genus Mesorhizobium; species Mesorhizobium sp. WSM4832. The sequence continues at coordinate 185,300 of NZ_JBVVQH010000007.1, forward strand.
TAGGACGGTGACCGTCACGAGATTGCGGCCGAGATACGAATCGAGATAGCTGTGAAAGTGTCCAGCGAAAGCCTGGTAGTCGCGCAGCAGTTCCGGCGTTAGCCTCACCAAATCGTCCGCGAGCCAAGCGGGACAGAGGCGGTCGCCGTAGTGGGAATGCAGCCACGTCCTCACTGAAACACCGGCCGTTTTGGGGATGTGCTGGAAATAGATCGGACGGTCTTGTCTGGACGCTTGCTTTTCAAACCAGCTCCTCAACCTCGCGAAGCGAAATGCCACGGTATTTCACTCCATGTTGCTGCCTGGTCAACGCCGATGGTGACCTTGAAAGCAGGCGATCACTTACAGCCTCCCACGGTAATCTCACCAGAAAGTCTCGCTGGCAATCGCCGGGCTATTTCGCCGTAGCTAGCACGCTTTTGCGCAATCCGGCTGGAAAAGACCGCTCATCAACTTGATGTCCCCAAGGCAATAATGTATCGCCAGTCGCGCACAGTGGGGCCTGGGCAGAACATACGAACGGAATATATGCTGCCGACCAGAACAGGCTTCCTCACAGAGGCATTCGCCGACATCAGGGCTGCGCTTGAGAAACACCATCTTGCAACGACCTTCAGTTGGCAGGACGTTGTCCAGCGCTACCGTCGCTCACGCATAGGAGCGTTTTGGCTGACGATCAACATGGGCGTGCTGATCGGCGCCTTGGGGTTCGTTTTCGGCACGCTTTTCCGCTCGCCGATGGAAGAGTTTCTTCCGTATATCTGCGTCAGCCTGATCATATGGAATTTCGTTTCGAGCGCGATCAACGAGGGTTGCACTGCCTTCATAGGAGCGGAGGGCATCATCCTTCAGGTGCGCATGCCACTGTTCACCCATGTGTTGCGGACACTCTATCGCAACACCATCATTCTCGGCCATAACATTCTGATCTATCCTCTGGTGCTCCTGGCTGTCGGACGCATGCCGACATGGGATGTTTTCCTGGCGGTACCCGGCTTTGTCATTTTGTCGCTCAACTTGCTCTGGATCATGCTCATCGTGGGCGTTTTGTGCGCCCGCTATCGCGACATGACACAGATGATACAGAACCTTCTGCAGGTAATCCTGTATCTGACGCCGGTCATGTGGATGCCCAAAACGCTGCCCGGAGACATTTCGCACCTGCTGTTGGACCTCAATCCCTTCTATCATTTGATCGGTGTCGTGCGGGATCCGTTTCTGGGCGAACTGCCATCAGCAACCAGTTGGATTGCGTGCCTGGTGTTCGCAGTCGTCGGTTGGACGGTCGCATTGCTGCTGTTCGGCCACTATCGTCATCGTATTCCGTATTGGCTTTGAGTATGGCTTCCATCACTTTGACCGGCGTCTCGGTCGAATTTCCGGTGTTCAACGCGGCAAGCCGCTCGCTCAAGAACAGGGTCCTCAGTGTCGCAACCGGCGGCGCAATCGACCGGCGTACCGACGGCCATGTCATCGTGCGCGGCCTCGAGAATGTGAGCTTTTCGGTGCAAGAGGGGGACCGGATCGGCCTCGTCGGCCACAACGGCTCCGGCAAGACGACGCTGCTTCGCGTGTTGTCCGGCATCTATAGGCCGACCAGCGGGTCGGCCGTGATCCACGGTGAGTGCGTGTCGCTCATCAACATCTCGCTTGGCATCGACCCGGAAGCGACGGGCCGCGAAAACATCAAGCTGCGTGCGGCGATGATGGGCATGCGGCGGGACGAATTGCGCGAGCAATTCGACGACATCGCCGAGTTCACCGGCCTGGGCGATTTCCTCGACATGCCGTTCCGGACCTACTCATCCGGCATGCAGCTCCGCCTGGCATTCTCGACATCCACGGCGATCCGACCGGAAATCCTGGTCATGGACGAATGGCTTTCGACAGGCGACGAGGATTTCAAGCACAAGGCCGACAAGCGGCTGCGCGAGATCGTCAATACAACCAAGATCCTTGTCCTTGCCAGTCACTCGCACGAGTTGCTGCGGAAAAACTGCAACCGCGTTCTATGGATGGAGCACGGCCGCGTGCGGATGGACGGGCCTACCACCGAGGTCCTGCCGGCTTACTTCGGCTAAGACTCGAACGAAAGCAAAGTAGAGAGGTTGTAGACGATGCCAATCACGTCTTACGCCCAGAATTTTGAAGACGTCATTCTCTGGCGCGTGCTCGGTCACGTAGAACGAGGCTTCTATATCGACATCGGTGCCCACGACCCTGTTGTCGATTCCGTGAGCCTTGCCTTCTATGAGCGAAACTGGCGAGGCGTTCATGTCGAACCGACAGCTGAGTACGCGGAAAGAATACGGGTAGCACGACCCGACGAAACAGTGATTCAAGTAGCTGTCGCCGAGGAAGCGGGCGAAATCACATTCTTTGAGATCCCCGATACCGGCATGAGCACCGGTGACGAGAGCATTGCACGAATGCACGAAAGCAAGGGGTTTAAAGTCAACAAGCTTTCGGTTTTGTCTCAACCGCTTTCAGAAATTCTGCTCCCTTACGTCAATCGAGACATCCACTGGATGAAAATCGACGTAGAGGGCATGGAACTCCAAGTGATAAAGAGCTGGCTCCCATCCACCGCCCGGCCGTGGGTTGTCGTCATCGAGAGCACAAAGCCAAATTCACCCGAGCAGAACCACGAGATTTGGGAACCATCCCTTCTAGACCTTGGCTATGAATTTGCCTATTTCGACGGCCTTAACAGGTTTTATCTAAGTTTTTCTCATTTAGAATTCAAACATTTATTCAATGTCGGCCCGAATTATTTCGATAACTTCGCAATAAGCAGCACTTCTTGGCTTTCGCGCGAGATTAATGCTGAAACAGCGTCACTTCGCCAGCAGCTTGCCGAGCAGAGCAGCTCGAGAGCAGAAGCGGAAGCGTCTCTTGCCAGCGCAGAAAGGTCTGTAACTGCGCTGAAAGAAACCCTTTCTGTCGAGCAAAGTGCCAGGATCGACCTAGAAGCAGCCTTAACTAAAGAGCAGGATGCTAAGGCTAACCTGGAAGCAGCCTTGTCCGAGGAGCAAGGCGCCAAGGCAGCACTGGAAGCCGCACTTGTAGACGAGCGCGTTGCAAGGAACGAGTTTGCGGCTCGCGCGCGGGACGAAAGAGCGGCCTTGGAAAGGCAGCTTGCCTCAATGCATGCGTCGACCTCATGGCGCATCACGATGCCGATGCGTGCTTCGCGCAACGCGGCTAATTTCCTTCTACACGGGATCTGGGCATGGGCCACTTTTAAGCCTGGCAGTCGCCCGCGGCGAGTTACGGCGCGTTTGAGCAAAAATCTGATGAGAGCTTCAAAGGATGCTCTCCGACTTCGACTCGAAGGAGCTCTGAGATTCGCTCGACTTCACCCGGCTATTAAACCGGCCATATTGATTGGAGCGTCGGTGGCACCGCCCATAAAGCGAAAACTGCTGGCGTTCGGTCAGGCGCGACCCGTCTTTCCAGACCTCGGCCAGGCTTATGGAGGAAGGCAAGTTGGCCGTAGGAGCATTTCCGCGCTGTGGTCCGGCATCCACACTCAACAAGAAATTAGGGCAGAGCCTTATAGTTCTGAGGCCTTCCCTCTGCTTTCGATTTGCATCACTACCTACAACAGAGCTGCGTGGCTTCAGCACTCGCTAGAGACACTTCTCACTATCACGGCGCAGTTTGGCAACAGAGTAGAAGTTCTTGTCTGCGACAACGCATCCGAGGATGATACAGAATCTGTTGTATCGAATCTATTAAATTCTTATAATTTCACTTCTGTTCGAAACCTAAAAAATGTTGGGATGCTCGGCAATCTCGGCGTCACGGCTCTTCACGCTAGTGGCAAATACGTCTGGATTGTAGGAGATGACGATATTGTTATCGAGAGTGGAATAAAAGCGGTCCTAGACGCCATCACGAACCATCCGGAGGCTGAACTCGTCTATACGAATTATTCTTATACGAATATGGACATTAAAGAGGCGGGCGGCGTCGAGGGCATCCTCCGTGCTCAAGTCCCGATAGCAAACACGACCGAAAGCTTATTTGTACGTCATTTGTGGCAGATCGCCGCTAACACGGATAATTTTTTTACCGCCATCTATTGCTGCATCTTCCGTAAAGATCATGCCATCGCCGCTTACACCCAAGATACCAAAGGGAGTCCCTTCACATCCCTTCTCACATGCGTGCCGACTACAAACTACGTCTTGAATAAGTTGCTTGAGCGGCCGGCATATTGGGTCGGTTCTCCGGCTATTGTTGTAAACATGAACGTGTCATGGATGAAGTACGCGGACCTATGGGTGCTGGAACGTTTTCCCGAAATGTACCAAAAGTTTGAAATGCGCGGGGTTCCACCTGATTTAATTGACATATACCGCACTAAAAGTGTCAATGGAGTTCTTCACTATATCCAGGAATCTCTAAAAAATAGATCCCCTAATTTGCCCCACATAACATTGCGGAGAATATTCGCGACCTATAAGCACTTACCTGAGTTCAGAAAAATTTTACCGGAAATCCGGAGGCTGATCGAAACTTCCGAACTCAAAGCCACACATCTAGACTTACAGGCGCTGGACGATCCATTTCCGGGACCAATCGTTGTCGAAGGTCCATTTGTAGGTTCCTACAGCCTTGCGATCGTAAATAGAGCAGTTGCCCTGAATCTTAGTCAGCTTGGCGGACAAGTGGCTCTCGGCCCATCCCCCACAGAAGGGGCGAACTTTGCGATACAGGAAAGGCAGGTAGACCCAGCAACTTGGTCTCTCTACCAGGCTTCATGCCAACCGAGCTTCTCTCCGTCGGTAACGTTGCGGTATACCTATCCTATAACTACAACAGGTATGAAGGGCGACATCAAGGTATATCATTCCTTTGGCTGGGAAGAGTCCAGCTTCGACCTACAGTCGATTGAACTTTTTAATGAAACATTGGATGGCATAACGGTTATGTCAACTTTTGTCAGAAATGTTCTTTTGGATCATGGGTTAAAAATACCGATTTTAGTAACGGGTCTAGGCGTCGATCATCTTTCAACTGATATAGTCCTAAATGATGCCAGCAACAAACCTCACGATTTTACCTTTGTTCACATATCGAGTTGCTTTCCGCGAAAAGGAGTTGACGTACTGCTAGAGGCGTACGCCCGGGAATTCTCCAGCGATGACGCAGTAAAGCTGGTGATAAAGACATTCCCAAACCCTCACAATAACGTACACGAACTCGCCTCCGCTTACCAGGCAGCCACAAATTGCCCCACCATTGTCATCATAAACGAAGACTGGGATGATGACGGTCGAATTTCTGAGCTTTATCGGACCGCCCATTTTGTTGTGGCGCCCAGTCGCGGCGAAGGGTTTGGGTTAACTGTCGCAGAAGCGTTGTCTGCCGGGGTTCCAGTGATCACAACGGGCCACGGTGGACATATGGATATGCTGGGTGAAGATTATCCCTGGCTAATAGATTATACATTTGAGTACGCCACAACTCACTTTGGCTTGGCCGATTCCTACTGGGCAGAGCCTAGCGTCGATCATCTTCGTGTTTTGCTGCGGCAAGCCTTCGAGACTAACGCCGATGAGCGCATAGAGGTCGCCCACAATTTTCGCGAGCGCTTGCTATCCAAGTTTCGCTGGTCACACGTCGCGAAGCGGACGGCGGGGTTCTTGGAGGAGCTAAAAGGCTTGACAACCGAGCCGGCCTCTTTTTCGCGACGAGTTGGCGTTATCTCCAGTTGGAACACCAGATGCGGCGTTGCCGAATACACTCGAAATCTTTTGTCTGGCTTCGCCATCTCAGATATACGGCTGTATGCCTCATATGCAGTAGAGTCAGATATCATCAGGGACGACGAATATGACGTTATGCGGACTTGGAGCCCACATAAAGTTGAAGGTTTAGCTGAAATTGTGGCCAATGACGCATCGATCGATGTGGTAGTAATTCAGCATCAGCCGTCTTTTATGAGTATCGATGAACTTGCCGAAATCGTTCAATCGTCGGTCTTGAGAAATAAGCATATTGTAGTATTCCTACACAACGCTAGGAACTTCAGTGATAACTTGAATGGTAGGAATATATTGATCTTTGGGAATCTAAGGGTCAGCATATACGTTCATTCTATTAACGACCTTAATCTGATCAAGGCCAGATCCCCGCTCCTACTCCAGAACACAACACTGTTTCCGCACGGAGTGTCCGCTAGAGAACTGAAACCGGTGCACAATAACCGTGATACTGACATCTTTGAATTTGGAACGTTTGGCTTCCTTCTACCGCACAAGGGTATTGAAAGCCTTATCCGAGCCACAGCGATTTTAAACCGAGCGGAACGCCGCTTTCGTCTGCATTTGTATACCAGTGCATTGGATGAAAGGTCCCAACGGTATGCATCACAATGTAGGGAATTGATTGAGCAGCTTGGTCTCAGGGACTTAGTGATATTTCGAACGGATTTCATCCTAGATGATGATTTACATAGGTTACTGTCGAACCTTGATTTGATTGTTTTAGCATATCAACAGACAACGGAATCAAGCAGCGCTGCAGTACGCACATGTCTGACCTCAGGCACTCCGGTGTTATGTTCAGATATTCCAATTTTTGATGATGTTCGTGCGGCCGTGGATTTCCTACCTTCAACGGAGCCGGAACAGATTGCTAGTTCGATCTCTGAAAGGGCTGACAATCCAAGTCTGCTATCGGCTCGTAAATTGGATCAGTCCGTTTGGGTCAGACAACACAGCTGGAAAGTCCTGTCTAAGCGCTTCTCGGATGTGACGATGCGATTGGGGTCAGAGCGCTAACTAATTGGCCAGATGCGAATTTGGTACCTTGGCAATCGCAATCCCTTCTGACCTTAGAATTATTGGCACGACCATTGGCACAGTGATCAGAAATCCGCGTTTCAGCCGTTTCCGGAGCCCCCATTGAAAATCGGCATCGACGGCAGGAACCTCTTATCGACTACCGACGGTATCGGCCGGTTCGTCCACAAGTCGATCAAGGCGCTGTCGGCGCTGGGCGCCGAGGTTTGCGTCTACGCTCCCGCTTCGATCAATGCCGATTACGAGCTGCCGCGAGCCGTTGCCTTGCGGACGGGCGGATACCGGTCGCTTCCGGCGCGGGCATTGTGGGGGCAGGCCATCCTGCCTGCCGCGGCCGCGCGCGACGAGGTCGAGGTTTTCTGGGGGCCGTCCCATCGCCTGCCGTTGGCTCTGGACAGCCGGATCGCGCGGGTGGTGACCATCCACGACCTTGTCTGGGTGCACGCGCCGGAAACCATGCGTGCGCGGACCTTGCTCGGCGAGCGCCTGCTGATGAAGCCCGCGCTGCGCAGGGCCGATGTCGTGGCGACCGATTCGAGCGCCACGGCGAGCGCGTTGCAGACAGAGTTTCCGTGGCTGGGAGCGCCGATCCGCACGATCGCGCCCGGCACGACGCCCCTGCCCGCGCCGGGCGGCTTTTCCAGCCTTGAACCTCTCGGCATCGCAAGGCCCTACGCGCTGTTTGTCGGCACGCTGGAGCCCAGAAAGAACCTCGGCAAGCTTATCAAGGCCTATGGGCTGCTGCCGGACAGCGTCCGCTCCGGCTGCGATCTCGTCATCGTCGGCGGCAGCGGCTGGAAACAAACCGGCCTGGCGGACGAGGTGCGCCGCGGCGGGCTCGAAGGCAAGATCATCTTCACCGGCTTCGTCGACGACGCCGTGCTCGCGACGCTCTATGCCAACTGCCTGTTCCTGGCCATGCCGTCGCTCTACGAGGGCTTCGGCTTCCCGATCGTGGAAGCGCAATCCTTCGGCAAGCCGGTGCTGACGTCGAACACATCGTCGATGCCGGAAGTGGCCGGCGAAAGCGCCTTGCTCGTCGACCCGCGCGACGCCGAGGCGATCGCCAGTGGCTTTCGTCATCTTTGCCTCGATGCGCAATTGCGCCAAAAGCTTGCTTCCGGCGCGCGCAGTAACGCTGCGCGCTTCACCTGGGAGAACCACGCCAAGGGCATGCTGCAGATCTTCGAGCAGGCCATCCGGCTGAGACGAAAGACGCCCGTTTGAAAGTCCTGCATTTCTTCAAGACATACTGGCCGGACAGCTTCGGCGGGGTGGAACGGACCATCCATGCCATCGCCGAAAGCACGGCCAGCCATGGCGTCGAAACGCAGGTCCTGTCGCTGAGCAGCGCGCCGCGCGAAAACACAAGGCGCATCGGCGGCCATGTGGCCGTGAAAGCCAAGCTGGATTTCGAGCTGGCCTCGACAGGGTTTTCGCGCGAGGTCTTCCGCAAATTCGACGCGCTCGCCGGGCAGTCCGACCTCGTGCATTACCATTTTCCGTGGCCTGTGATGGACATCGCCCATCTCAGATCGCGCCACGGCAAGCCGGCTGTCGTCACCTACCATTCCGACATCGTCAAGCAGCGCCTGCTGCTGCCGTTCTACAAGCCGCTGATGCAGCGCTTCCTGGGCGATGTCGACGCCATCGTCGCGACATCGCCCGACTATCTGCGGTCGAGCGCGGTTCTCAGGCGCTTCACGGCCAAATCGACGGTCATTCCGATCGGCATAGACGAAAGTGCCTATCCCGTGCCGACGGCGGCAGACAGCGCCTGGCGCCAATCGATCGTGTCGGGGCCGTTCGTCCTCTTCGTCGGGGTGCTGCGTTACTACAAGGGGCTGGATATCCTTATCCAGGCCGCGAACCAGGTGCGGTGCAAGATCGTCATTGCCGGATCGGGACCGATCGAACGGCAGTTGAAGCTTCAGGCCGAAAGGCTCAACCGCGACAATGTCATTTTCCTCGGTGAGGTTTCCGAGCAGCAGAAGATGGCCCTGCTTCATGCCTGCAGCGGTTTCGTCTTCCCCTCGAATCAACGGTCGGAGGCCTATGGCGTCTCGCTCGCGGAGGCGGCGATGTGCGGCAAACCGATGATCTCATGCGAGATCGGCACCGGAACCTCCTATGTGAACAAGGCCGGCGTCACAGGCCTTGTCGTCCCGCCTTCCGACCCGGTTCGACTGGCCGAAGCCATCAACCGCCTGCTCGATTCGCCCGAGGAAGCGGAAAAATGGGGGCGGGCGGCACGCGAACGGTTCTGCGATCTCTTCACCGCCGAAAAAATGGGGCAGGCCTATGCCGGGCTCTATACCCGGCTGCGCAATCGCGGCGCCTAGCCGGCGACTGCATGGTTTGCGGCCGCGTTTAGTGCACGGCTGGCATTGAGCTTTCTCCCGCCTCGTCCTATAAGGCCGCGCGCAGCGGGCGCCTGCTGGGGCGTCGCCAAGTGGTAAGGCATCGGTTTTTGGTACCGACATTCCCAGGTTCGAATCCTGGCGCCCCAGCCAACTCCAAGAAAATGCCAGCCGGACGACCGGCCACCCCACCCTTGAAGCCCGCGCGGGCTGAGAGGAAAACCTGCCGGACATCAGGCACTGTAGATGGCGATCGCGGTGATCAGCAGGACCAGGCTCAGCAGCGCCAACGCAGCCCGGACAACGTGCGAGAGCTCCCAGCGGTTGCGAAGTGCTGTCCACTCTTGCGTTGGCGAAAGCCGACCTCCCGCGCTGCCTTCGGTTGCGAAGAAGCGCTTCGCCGGTGAGGTCAATTCCACCTCTTGCAGCCAGTATTTGTTGATCGGCTGGGTCATAAACCAGAAAACAAGCTGCATGACGAGAAGCGCCACCAGCGCGCCGGCGATCAGCCAGAAGCGGACGGAGCTCGATGTCAGCATCAGCGCAAACGTCGCAACGATCCCGCCAACCTCGGCGATGCCGCCTCCGATCGTGAAACCCGGGTAGTAGATCCGTTGGACGACAAAATACTCTTGCCTGCCGAGCCGCAATTTGCCGGGCAACTCCAGTGCATGGGCGAGAGCCATGGCCATCGCGCTCGCCACGAGAATGACCGTCAGGACCTGCAGGAAGACATACATCGGCTGGGCCTCTCGCTTCGGCCAACTTCGATGGTTGGAGCGATGCTTTGGAGTCGAACGTGACGGTGCGGACAGGGTTCCATCGAGCAAGGAGGTTTGCCGGCCGGCGGAGCACCAGGCGCGATGATGCGCCGAGCCGGGCGAGATGCCGCTATCGCCGCGGAGCAGAGCGCCGGCCTAAACTTTTTCCGCCGACAGGCGTTGTTGTTCATTCACGGCGGGTCGCGCGACAGCCGACGGAGAGGCTCAACCGATGTATTTCATGGCATTGGCCACCGACTATGACGGCACGCTGGCGCATGACGGGCTGGTCAACGCAAGCACGATCTCGGGGCTGGAGAAGCTGAAGAAATCCGGCCGCAAGCTCATCCTGGTCACCGGCCGCGAACTGCCCGATCTCAAGGAGGTGTTCCCCGAACTTTCCCTGTTCGACAAGGTCGTCGCCGAAAACGGCGCGCTGATCTACACGCCGGCCAGCGAGGAAGAGCGCACGATTGCCCCCTCGCCTTCCACCGATCTCATCGACAGGCTGAAGAAGCGCGGCGTGAAGCCGCTCTCGGTCGGCCGTTCGATCGTCGCCACCTGGGAGCCGCACCAGGCGACAGTGCTCGACATCATCAAGAAACTCGGGCTCGAGCTGGAGATCATCTTCAACAAGGGCGCCGTGATGATCCTGCCTTCCGGTATCAACAAGGCGACCGGCCTGGCGGCGGCGCTCGAAGACCTGAAGCTGTCGCCGCATAATGTCGTGGCCGTCGGCGACGCTGAAAACGACCACGCCTTCCTCAGGTCGTCCGGCTGCAGCGTCGCGGTCGCCAACGCGCTGCCGGCCGTGAAGGAAACCGCCGATCTCGTCACCAAGGAACAACGCGGCAAGGGCGTCGAGGAATTGATCCGCAGGCTGGTCAAGCACGATCATCTGATTGCCAGGAAACGCTCGCGCGGCGTCCTGCTCGGGACCTCGCGTGGAAAAGAGATTTATCTGTCGCCGACAGAGACGATTTTGATCGCCGGAAGCTCGGGCATCGGCAAATCGACCTTAGCGACCGCGCTTACCGAGCGGCTTGTCGAAAAGGGTTTGCAGTTCTGCATCTTCGACCCCGAGGGCGACTATGACGGACTGAAGGGCGCGGTGCCGCTCGGCAACGGCTCGACCGCGCCGAACAAGGAACAATTGCTGGAACTGATCGAGAAGCCCGGGACCAATGTCGTGGTCAACGGCTTGGCGCTGAAGGTCGATGAGCGCCCCGATTTCTTCGCCGAATTGCTACCCGGCCTCGGCAATGTCCGCTATCGCACTGCAAGGCCGCACTGGCTGATCATCGACGAGGCGCATCATTTGATGCCCAAGCGGCGCGGCGATACGCGATCCGTGCTTTCCATCGAACTGCCCGGCACAGTGCTGATCACCGTCCATCCGGAAGCGATCTCCACCGATGCGTTGCGCCTGGTGACGGCGGTGATCGCTCTCGGGCCCAAGGCAAAGGGCGTGATCAAGACCTTCTGCAAGGAAACCGGGCTCAAGGCGCCAAAGGATATTCCGCTGCCCAAGGGCGACAGGGTGCTGTTCTGGCGGCCGCATGACGGCAAGAAGCCGTTCACGGTCAAGGCGATCGAGCCCGACCAGTCGCTGAAGCGGCACAGCCGCAAATATGCAGAGGGTGAGTTGGACGAGGCCAGCAGCTTCTATTTCACGGGGCAGAAGAAGGCGATGAACCTTCGGGCCCACAATCTCATCATCTTCGCCCAGATGGCGGAAGGCATCGACGACAAGACCTGGGAATACCATTTGCGCGCCGGCGACTATTCCAAATGGTTCCGGCATCAGATCAGGGACAAGGAACTCGCCCGCGAAACGGCCGAGGCGGAGAACGACAAGCGTCTATCGCCTGAGGAGAGCCGGAAGCTGGTGATCGACGCCGTGCGCCGCCGCTATACCGCCCCGGCCACGGCACCCGAAAAGTAGCTTGGTTCCCTAGCTCAGGATGACGTTTCCTTGAACCGGCTTCCCGATCCAACTCTTTGCTGGAGCATGATTTTTCCGAAAACCGGCACCCCTAAAGCCTGACCGAAGCCTGAGCTCTCAGCTCGCCTCGCGCATCGCCTCGGCGGCCTGCAGATCAACTGACACGAGTTGGCTGACGCCCTGCTCGGCCATGGTGACGCCGAACAGGCGGTCCATGCGCGCCATGGTGATCGGGTTGTGGGTGATGATGACGAAGCGGGTCTCCGTCGTCTTCGACATCTCGTCCATCAGATTGCAGAAGCGCTCGACATTGTGGTCGTCGAGCGGCGCGTCGACCTCGTCGAGCACGCAGATCGGCGCCGGATTGGTGAGGAAGACGGCGAAGATCAGCGACATCGCCGTCAGCGCCTGCTCGCCGCCGGAAAGCAGCGTCATGGTCTGCGGCTTCTTGCCGGGCGGCCGGGCGAGGATTTCCAGCCCCGCTTCCAGCGGATCTTCGGACTCAATGAGCTGCAGCTCGGCCGTGCCGCCGCCGAAGAGATGCGCAAACAGCCGCTGGAAATGGCCGTTGACCACCTCGAAAGCCGATAGCAGCCGCTCGCGGCCCTCGCGGTTGAGGCTCTGGATCGCCTGGCGCAGCTTGCGGATCGCCTCGATGATGTCCTCGCGCTCGGAAATGATGGTTTCCAGTCGCTCCGACAATTCCCTCTGCTCTTCCTCGGCGCGCAGATTGACGGCGCCGAGCCGCTCGCGCTCGATCTTCAGCCGGTCGAGCTGGCGTTCGATCTCGGCCATGTCGGGCATCGGATCGTCGGCTTCGAGGCCGGTATGCTTGAAGACCAGGTGCGGCGGCGTGTTCAGCGCTTCCTGGATGCGCGCCTCGACCTCGGCGCGGCGTTCATCCGCCGCGGTGAGACGCTCCTCGGCGCGAACGCGGGTTTCGCGCGCCTCGGCAAGCGACTGGATGGCGGCGGTGGCCGCCTTGTCGAGCTCGGCCTGCTTGCTTTCCGCCTCCTGCAAGCGGTCGCCGGCGGCCTGGCGCAGCGCTTCGGCCTCGGAAAGCTGCGTCAGCAGGGCGCGGCGCTTGGCGTCGATCTCGTCGGGCGCATCGGCCAGCCTTTCGCGCTCGGCTTCGGCCTCGGCCTTGCGCTCGCCAAGGGCGGCGATCTGCGTCGAGGCGTTCTCGGCCCGCTCCAGCCAGTTCCTGCGCTCGGCGCCGATGGCGTCGAGCCGGCGTATGCGCGCTTCGGCTTCTCGCCGCAGCCCTTCATGCACGGCGCGCGCATCGGCAAGCGTGGCGCGGTCGCGCGAGACATTGGCGGAAGCCTGTTCGAGCTGCAATTGGAGATCGCCGAGATCGGGCGCGTCCTCCAGCATCTCCTCGGCTTCGAGGAAGGCCGCCTGCGTTTCCTCATGGCTGTCGACGATGCGCGCGCGGGCCTCATCCAAGGCGGCGCGCCGGCTCACCAGCTCGCCGCCGGCCTTCTCGGCCTCGGCCAGAGCATTGCGGGCGGCATCGAGCGCATGCTGGGCGTCGCGGCCGGCCTGGCGCGCATTGCGCTCGGCCTCGCTTGCCTGGCGCATCGCCTGCTCGGCACGCGCCAGCGCCTCCTCGGCCTCGCGCAGGACGCGGGTGGCCTGCACGGCCTCGGCATCGAGCTCGGCCAGACGGTTCTTTTGCGCCAGCCGCTGCGCGGCGGCCGTCGGGGCATCCGCGCTTGCCGTCAAACCGTCCCAGCGCCATAGCGCGCCATCGCGGCTGACCAGGCGCTGGCCAGGCGCAAGCTGTGCTTGAAGCCGGCGGCCGTCGGCGCCATCGATGATGCCGATCTGCGCCAGGCGGCGGGCAAGCTGCGCCGGCGCGCGCACCACGCTGGCGAGGCTCCTCACACCTTCGGGCAGCGCCGCATCGCCCGGCTGGACCACGCTCTCACCCCAATGCACCGGGGCGCTGCGGTCGAGCGGGACGTCGAGGTCCTCGCCAAGGGCTGCGCCAAGCGCCGTTTCGTAGCCGCGCTCGACGCTGATCTGCTCCAGCACCGATGGGAAAAGATCGCCGCTCGCGGCGTTGAGGATTTTGGCCAGCGTGCGCGCTTCGGTCTCGATACGCGCCAGTTCCGCCCTGGCATCCTGCAGCGGCGGCCTGGCGGCGCTTTCGGCGGCGCGGGTTTCGGCGACCGCCTGCTCGGCGGCGATGGCGCCGGCCTCGCTCTCTTCCAGCCGGGCCAGCGCATCCTCGACCAGAAGCCGCTTCTCGGCGGGATCGGGCAGGCCGGCAATGCGCGAAACGATGTCGGAGAGCTCGCGGTCGACCTCGGCGAGCTGGCGGGCAAAACGATCGCGGCGCTCCGCGGTCTCGCGCAAGGTGCGCTCGGTCTGGTGGCGCGAGGCAGCAGCCTCGGCGCGTTCGGCGGTCAGCGCGGCGAGCCTTGCCTCGCTTTGCGACAGCGTCGCGCCGGCCTGTTCGAACGCGGCGCGCGTGGTCGCCTCGCGCTCGGCGGCGCCGGCGTTCTCCGAATTGAGCTCGGCCTCCTCGGTGCGAAGCCGCTCGAGGATATCGGCGTTGTCGCGCACCATCCGCTCCTCGCGGGCGATGTCGGCGTCGAGCTGCTGCAGCCGTCGTTCGAGCTCGGTCTGGCGCGCGCGGATGCGGCCGGCCTCTTCCTCGATCTGCGTCTTGGCGATCGACAGGCGCTGGAAGGCGGCGGCAGCGGCGGCTTCGGCGTCGCGCAGGTCCGGCAGCCGGTGCGCGGCGATGCCCTGCTCCCTGGCGGCCGCCATCTGGGCGGCGGCGCGGTCGCCGACCAGCGTGGTCGCAACCGCAAGAGCGGAACGCGCCTCGCCTTCCTGGGTCTTGGCCAGTGTCCAGCGCAGATGCAGCAGCGTCGCCTCGGCCTTGCGGATATCGGCCGAGAGGTTCTTGAAGCGCGAGGCCTGGCGCGCCTGGCGCTTCAGGCTTTCGATCTGGCCTTCCAGCTCGCCGACGACATCGTCGAGCCGTTCGAGGTTCTGCTCGGCGCCCTTCAGCCGAAGCTCCGCCTCATGGCGGCGCGTGTGCAGGCCGGAGATGCCAGCGGCCTCTTCCAGCAGGGCACGGCGAGCCTGGGGTTTGGCCTGGATCAGCTCGCCGATGCGGCCCTGGCCGACCATGGAGGGCGAACGCGCACCGGTCGACTGGTCGGCGAACAGAAGCTGCACGTCCTTGGCGCGGGCTTCCTTGCCGTTGATGCGGTAGAGCGAGCCCGCCTCGCGCTCGATGCGGCGCGACACCTGCAATTCGTCGGCGTCGTTGAAGGCTGCGGGCGCGGTGCGGTCGGTATTGTCGAGGAAAAGCGTGACTTCGGCGGTGTTGCGCGCCGGACGAGCGCCGGAGCCGGAAAAGATCACATCGTCCATGCCGGACGCGCGCATGTTCTTGTAGGAGCTTTCGCCCATCACCCAGCGCAGCGCTTCGACGAGGTTCGACTTGCCGCAGCCATTCGGCCCGACAATGCCGGTCAGCCCGCGTTCGATGACGAACTCGCCGGGCTCGACGAAGGACTTGAAACCGAGGAGGCGAAGGCGCGAAAACTTCATTCGCGCCGCCCTACACTACAGGCGGAAGCGCCGAAACCGAGCTGCTTCGGCACGGCCCGGGCGTCAGAGCAGAGGGTCGATGATGGCCGACATTTCCTCAATCGACATCGCCCCTTTGTAGGTCTTTCCATTGATGAAGAAGGTCGGCGTCGAGTCGACCTTGAACTCGTCCGCTCCGCGTTTCTGGACTGCTCTCACATCGTCCAGAAGTTTCTGGTCCGTCAAGCAGGACTCAAAGGACTCCTGTGTAAAACCGGCCAGCTTGGAAATCTGCAGCAGCGCTTCCTTGGTGTTGTTGACGCCGACCCAGCTCGGCTGCTGCTTGAACAGCACGTCGACCATGGCGAAGTAGTTGTCCTTGGAGCAGCGCGCCAGCATAAAGCCGGCCTCGGCGCTCGGGTCGAACGGGAATTCGCGCAGGATGTAACGGGCCTTGCCGGTGTCGATATACTTCTTCTTCAACTCAGGGAAGGTGGTGTCGTTGAAATGCGCGCAATGCGGGCATGTCATTGAGGCATATTCGACAATGGTGACCTTGGCGTTGTCCTTGCCGAGCTGCTTGTCGGGCAGCGCGCCGGGCTTCAGCAATTCCGCCATGTCGACCGTGCCCTGCGCTTCCGGCACCTTAGCGGCCGCCGGCGTGGCTGGCGTCGACGGGTTGGCGGGCTTCACGTCGGCCGCCTTCGCGTCCTCGCCCGAGTCGCTGCATGCGGCAAGCAGCGCCACCGCAGGAACAGCGGCCAGCGTGGTCAGAAGGTTTCTGCGGGACAAGCTTTTGCCAAACGGGGCACGGTTCATGCGAATCACCTGATATCGGTTGGATTTTGCAATGCAAAGGCTAGAAAAGGCGAGAGTTGGCGCGAATTAAGGCATCGCGATCCCCAATCCAATCGCGAAACTCGATCATCGGCATCACGAATGCGCGAGATTGGCGACGCATTCTTGACGCTTCTACGACCCTTTGGGCTTCCTTACACCCATAATTGTGGCGCCGAGCCGCTCCAGCGAGGCACGCAGGCCGTCATCCTCGATCTTGCCGACCAAATGCGAAAGCTTCGACTTCTCCACCTCGCTCAAAGGTCGCGGCGCCGGCTTCGGCCGCGCCTTTTGCGAAAGCACCGGCTTTTGCAGGATCTTGATGCGGCCGACCGCGTTGAAACCCAGGAAGGCGTTGACGCGGTTGATGACCTCGCCGGCCTCATGCTGCAGATGAAGCGCCGCCATGCCCTCGCAAGCGATGATCAGCGTCGCCGGCTCGAACGGATCGTCCTCATGCAGGCGGCGCGGCCACTGGATTTTTTCCGGCCGCGAGTGGCTGGCAAGGCGCGGCCCGGCGATCTCTTCCCAGGATTGCACCAGCCCGATCGAGATGCCGGCGCGTTTCCTCAGCACCGGATCGAGAATCTCGGTCGCGAGATCGCTCACCGGAACGGGATTGCCGAAGGGCCTTTTCCCTGCCATGTGCGTTCTCCAGTCTCCCAGCTCATCCGATCAATGGCACCGCTAGATCAGACCCGCAAGGCATCACGACAGGCCGCATCCGGCGATACGGGCATCGCGTCCCGGCTGCTTGCCTGGTACGACGCGCATCACCGCGACCTGCCCTGGCGCGTCACGCCCGGCGCGTTCGCGGGCGGCGCAAGGGCCGATCCCTATCGCGTCTGGCTGTCCGAAGTGATGCTGCAGCAGACCACGGTCGAGGCGGTAAAAGCCTATTTCCGCAACTTCGTCGAGAAATGGCCGACGGTCGAGGCGCTGGCGGCGGCGCCCGTCGAGGACGTGATGAAGGCCTGGGCCGGGCTCGGCTATTATTCCAGGGCGCGCAACCTGAAAGCCTGCGCCGATCTTGTGGCGCTGCGGGGCGGCGGCTTCCCCGACACCGAGGCGGGCCTGCGCGAATTGCCGGGGATCGGCGCCTATACCGCGGCGGCGATCGCGGCGATCGCCTTCGACCGGCCGGCAGCGGTCGTCGACGGCAATGTCGAGCGGGTTATGACCCGGCTCCATTCGATCGAAACGCCGCTCGGCGAAGCCAAACCGCAAATCCGCGCGCTGGTGGAGAAGCTGGTGCCGCAAACGCGGCCCGGCGACTTCGCCCAGGCGATGATGGACCTTGGCGCGACGATCTGCACGCCGAAGCGGCCGCGCTGCATGCTGTGTCCGGTGCGCCAGGATTGCAGCGCCATTCTCAATGGCGATCCGGAACGCTTCCCGATCCGCCTGCCGAAAGACGACAAGCCGCTGCGAAAGGGTGCGGCCTTCGTCGCCGAGCGCGGCGACGGCGCCATCCTGCTGCGCAAGCGGCCGGAGAAGGGCTTGCTCGGCGGCATGACCGAAGTGCCAACGACCGGCTGGACGGCGCGGGTAGACGGAGCGACGACGGCCGACGCCGCGCCGTTTCCCGCCGATTGGCGGCGCGCCGGGCAGATCGGCCATGTCTTCACCCATTTCGCGCTCGAACTTGAAATCTTCCATGCCCCCGTCAAGGGTGAGGCGCCGGACGGGCATTTCTGGTCGCTGGCCCATGAAATTTCCGGGGAGGCGCTGCCCACCGTCATGAAAAAGGCAATCGAAGCGGCGATACCCGGCGCGACGAAAAAGCAGCGCCCGCATTGACAGAGGCTCCATGACTGAAATCCGCCACATCGTTTTCGACATCGGCAAGGTGCTGGTCCATTACGATCCCAACATTCCGTTCAGCCGGCTGATTCCCGACGAGACGGAGCGGAAATGGTTCTTTGACAATGTCTGCACGCATGACTGGAACATCGAGCAGGACCGCGGCCGCACCTGGGAAGAGGCAGAGGCGCTAGCCATCGCAGAACATCCGGATCACGCGGAAAACATCCGCAATTTCCGTCGCCACTGGCACGAAATGGCACCGCATGCCTATGACGACAGCGTTGCCATCCTAGAGAGGCTTATCGACACCGATCACGACGTGACGCTGCTGACCAATTGGGCCGCCGACACATTCGTCGAGGCACGGGGCCGTTTTCCATTCCTCGATCGCCCACGCGGCATAACGGTGTCCGCCGAGATCGGCCTGATCAAGCCCGATCGCAGGATCTACGATCATCACGCCGCTTCATTCGGACTCGAGCCTGCGGCATCGCTGTTCATCGACGACAGCCAGAAGAATGTCGACGGCGCCAAGGCCGCCGGCTGGCAGGCAGTGCTGTTCACCGACGCCAGGACGCTTAAAGCGGACCTTGAACGGCTAGGGATTGCGGCTTGAACTGAATCGCTTGCAGCGATCCGTTGAAGTTTTGATTCAACGGATCAGGCGCCTGCCCGCTCCATGCCGAGGCGGGCGATGCGGCGCAGTTCGTCGATCGGGGTCAACCCGCCGCTGCGCTCATAGTGCCAGAAGGTCCAGCCGTTGCAGGCATCCAGCCCCTGCACTTCGGCGCCGATCTTGTGGATGGAGCCGGCGCTGTCGCCGATGGCCAGCGTGCCGTCGGCGCGCACCTTTGCCGCCCAGCGCTTCTTGGCGTCGTAGAGCGTGACGCCCGGCACGACCAGGCCGTTGTCGATCAGGCTAATGAAGGCGACACGCGGTTCGGCGCGCTTGCCCGAAAGCACGGTCAGATCGGCGTTTTCCAGCGGGCGCACGGCGGCGATGCGCTCGTTGGCGGCATCGATATAGGCCTGCTCGCGCTCGATGCCGACAAAGTGACGGCCAAGGCGCTTGGCAACCGCGCCGGTGGTGCCCGAGCCGAAGAAAGGATCGAGCACGACATCGCCCGGCTTGGTCGAGGCCATCATGATGCGGGCAAGCAGAGCTTCCGGCTTCTGCGTCGGATGCACCTTGTTGCCGTTCTCGTCCTTGAGACGCTCGCCGCCGGTGCAGATCGGGAACAGCCAGTCCGAGCGCATCTGCAGATCGTCGTTCGAGGCCTTCAGCGCCTCATAATTGAAGGTGTAGCCCTTGGCCTTCTGGTCGCGCGAGGCCCAGATCATCGTCTCATGCGCGTTCTGGAAACGGCGGCCGCGGAAATTCGGCATCGGGTTGGTCTTGCGCCAGACGATGTCGTTGAGGATCCAGAAGCCGAGATCCTGCATGCGGGCGCCAACGCGGAAAATATTGTGGTAGGAGCCGATGACCCAGATGGTGCCGCTGGGCTTCAGCACGCGGCGCGCCGCCAGCAGCCAGGCCCGGGTGAAGGCGTCATAGGCCTCGAAACTCTCGAACTGGTCCCAGTCGTCGTCGACGGCGTCGACCTTGGACTGGTCGGGCCGGTGCAGATCGCCGTCGAGCTGCAAATTGTAGGGCGGGTCGGCGAAGATGATGTCGATCGACTTTTCCGGCAGCCTGTCCAGCGCGGCGACGCAATCGCCTTTCAGGATGGTGTCCAGCCATTCGGACTGCTGGGGAGCATGGGAAAGCTCGTCGAGAAGACGCACAGCAGACATCAAAACACCCAAAGGAACGCGTTACGGTTTACTGGCTGTTATGGTTACCGATCAGCGTAAACATTCGGTGAAGGCCCGGCGCCTGGCTCCTGAGGTTTGCGAAGGCCGGCCCATTGGTGTATGCCGCGCCGCTTGAGCCAGTCAGGCCTTCCCCCAATGTTTTCGGATTGCCATGCCCCAGCCAGATCTTGTCATTTTCGATTGCGACGGCGTGCTCGTCGATTCTGAAATCGTCGCCGCGCGCGTCGAGGCCGAGCTTCTGACGTCGGCCGGATTCGAGATCTCGGCGGAAGAGCTTGCCGAGACCTATGCCGGCCTGACCTTCAAGGACATCATGCTGCGGGTCGAGGAAAAGTCGCAGATCCCGTTCCAGGCCTCGCTGATCGACCGCGCCGAGCAACTGGTCGACCGCAAGCTGCGCTCAGACGTGCGCATCATCGACGGCGCCCGCGAGGCGGTCGCGGCCGTCACCGCGCCCCGCGCGGTCTGCTCCAACTCACGCACCGAGCGGGTCGAATTCATGCTGGAGAAGGTACGGCTGCTGCCGTTCTTCGCCGGCCGCATCTTCTCAGGGCTGGACATACCCAGCAAGAAGACCAAGCCGGCGCCGGACGTGTTCCTCTACGCCGCCGAAAAGCTCGGCGCCAACCCGAAGAACACCTTCGTCGTCGAGGATTCCGTGCATGGCATCGCCGGCGCCAGGGCGGCCGGCATGCGAGTCATCGGCTTCACCGGCGCCGGGCACAGCTATCCGGGCCACGCCGACGCGCTGACCGAGGCCGGCGCCGAGACGGTCATCCGGCGCTGGGCGGAGCTCAACAGCACGATCGCCGCGCTGTCGGAGTGGTCGGAAGACGCTTGAGGCGTCCTCCGGCGCTACATTCCCGAAACCGGTGCGGCGATCTCTGCCGCCTCAATTCGTCGCCGGGGCGCGCTTCTTCCTCTTGCCCTTGGACTTTTCTGCAGCCGCTGCCGGCGTGTTCTCGTCATAGCCGGCATAGGCCTGATAGTCGCGCGCGGTCGGCTCCGGCACCACGACATTGCTATCGACGAAGACGAACTGGGTAGCGGCCGACGGGTCGGTGACCTGCACCTGATACGGGTGCAGTTGCGAATAAAGCACCTCGTCGCCATGCTGTACCGCGATGCGGATCGGCATGGTGATGGTGCCGGGCGTGAACAATGGCCCCGGCACGATCTTGCCGGCGACGGCGATCTTCATCGACATCTGACCGTTGGCATGGGTGCAATCGCGCGTCACGTCGGTGACCGAGGCCTGGTAGATGATCTTCGATGGATCGTGATTGGGGTCGATGGGCTGGCCATTGGGTCCGGTCTGGGCGGCCACGGCGGCTGCCTCGGCCTCGGCTTCCGCAGTGGCATCAACCTTCTTTTTCCTGGGCTTCGCGGCCGTGCCCCTGGCATAGGTGTTGAAATAGGCGGTGCCTTCGCGCAGCGTCACTTTCGGGCAATAGGCCCGCAACTGGCTGGCGAGTATCTTGGGATCCTGCGGCGGTGGCGGCGCGGTCGGATCCTTCTTGGTTAAACCGAAGTCAAGAATGCCATTGTCGCCCGATTGGCAGCCGGCGGCGGCAAGCATAAAGCCAGTAAGCGCCAGACCCGCGACAAAACGACGGTTGACCGAATAAAACGCCATGAAACTGCACTTCCCTCTTATAAAGCCGGTGACGTATAGCAACCGCGCGGCAAAAATGCGACTGAGCCGGCTGGGAAAATTAACCAATTGCCGTGGATGACGCGAACAGCAGCAATGGACCTTCTACGATGCAATATGTGAGTACTCGCGGGGATGCGCCCGTGCTTGGATTTTCCGACGCGGTGCTGGCCGGGCTGGCGCGCGACGGCGGGCTCTACGTGCCGCGCGAATGGCCGCAGTTTTCCGCCGCCGACATCCGCGCCATGCGCGGGCTTGCCTATCCGGACCTCGCCATCCGCGTGCTGACGCCGTTCCTGGGCGGCGAGATCGCGGCGCCCGTCTTCGAACGGCTGGTGCGCGAGGCCTACGCAACCTTCCGGCATGAAGCCGTATGCCCGCTGGTGCAGACCGGGAAAAACACCTTCGTCCTCGAGCTGTTCCACGGCCCGACACTGGCCTTCAAGGACGTGGCGATGCAGTTGCTGGCGCGGCTGATGGACCACGTGCTTTCCGAACGCGGCCAGCGCGCCACCATCGTCGGCGCCACCTCCGGAGACACAGGCGGCGCTGCGATCGACGCCTTCGCCGGCCGCGACCGCACCGACATCTTCATCCTTTTCCCGCACGGCAAGGTCTCGCCGGTGCAGCAGCGTCAGATGACGACGTCGAGCGCGGCAAACGTCCATGCGCTGTCGGTCGAAGGCAATTTCGACGACTGCCAGGGCCTGGTGAAGGACATGTTCAACGATCACGCCTTCCGCGACCGAGTGTCGCTGTCGGGCGTCAATTCGATCAACTGGGCCCGCATCATGGCCCAGATCGTCTATTATTTCTCGTCGGCGCTGTCGCTCGGCGCGCCGGACCGGCCGGTTTCCTTCACCGTGCCGACCGGCAATTTTGGCGATATTTTCGCCGGTTACGCCGCCAAGCGCATGGGCCTGCCGATCGAGCGGCTGATCATCGCCACCAACGACAACGACATTCTGGCGCGCACGCTTGCCGGCGGCGAATACCGCACCAAAGGCGTGTTCGCCACGACCTCGCCGTCGATGGACATCCAGGTCTCGTCGAATTTCGAGCGCCTGCTGTTCGAGGCGGCCAGTCGCGATGCCGCGACGGTCACGCGCTACATGAACGGGCTGAAGCAGTCCGGCGCCTTCACCATCGAGGCCGGCGAACTCGAGCGCATCCGCGCCGAATTCGACGCCGGCCGCGCTACCGTCGAGGAGGTCGCAGCCACCATCCGCGCAACGCTCGAAGCGAGCAACTACCTGCTCGATCCGCACACGGCCGCCGCCGTCCATGTCGCAGCCGCCCATCCCTCGGTTCCGGTTCCCATGGTGGTGCTCGGCACCGCGCATCCGGCGAAATTCCCGGCGGCGGTCGAGGCCGCCAGCGGCATCGCTCCTGTCCTGCCCGCATGGCTAGGCGGCTTGATGACAGCCGACGAAAAATACACGATACTTCCATCCGAGCTGAAAATGGTGGAAGAATACGTGAGCCGCCACACGCGGGCGGCGCGTTAGGGAGTACTTGCCATATGGGTGTTGAGGTAAGCCGTCTGTCGAACGGCCTGACAGTCGCCACCGAAACCCTTCCAAGCATCGAATCGGTTGCCCTTGGGGCCTGGGTGAAGTCAGGCGCTCGCAATGAGCGCGACGAAGAGCATGGCATGGCCCATCTGCTCGAGCACATGGCGTTCAAGGGCACGAAGCGCCGCAGCGCCTTCGAGATCGCCTCGGAAATCGAGAATGTCGGCGGCGAGATCAACGCCGCCACCAGCGTCGAGACGACCTCCTACTATGCCAGGGTGCTGTCCGACGACGTGCCGCTGGCGGTCGATATCCTGTCCGACATCCTGCAGGAATCCGAATTCGACCCGGAAGAGCTTGAGCGCGAGCAGCATGTGATCCTGCAGGAGATCGGCGCCGCGCACGACACGCCCGACGACATCGTCTTCGACCGCTTCACCGAAACGGCCTTCCGCCATCAGACCATCGGCCGCTCGATCCTGGGCACGCCGGAGACGGTCAAATCCTTCACCTCCAGGCAATTGCACGACTTCATCGAACGGCAGTACGACGCCGAGCGGATGGTCATCGTGGCGGCCGGCGACGTCAAGCACGACGATTTCGTGCGCGAGGTCGAGAAACGGCTCGGCGGCTTCCGCGCCAAGGCGGCGGGCAATATCCCGCAATATGCGCAATATGTCGGCGGCGACTTCCGCGAGGATCGCGACCTGATGGACGCGCAGATCGTGCTCGGCTTCGAGGGCCGCGCCTACCACGTGCGCGATTTCTACGCCTCGCAGGTGCTGTCGATGATCCTGGGCGGCGGCATGTCGTCGAGGCTGTTCCAGGAAGTGCGCGAGAAGCGCGGCCTGTGCTACTCGGTCTATGCCTTCCACTGGGGCTTCTCCGACACAGGCATTTTCGGCGTGCATGCCGCGACCGGGCAGAGCGACATCGCCAAGCTTGTGCCAGTGATCATCGGCGAATTGCAGAAGGCCGGCGAAAACATCCTGCAGGAAGAACTCGAACGGGCGCGGGCGCAGTATCGCGCCGGCCTCATCATGTCGGCCGAAAGCCCGGCAAGCCGCGCCTCGCAGATCGCCCGGCAGCTGCTTTTGTTCGGACGACCGATCGCCAAGGAGGAATTGATGGAGCGGCTTTCGGCGCTGACCGTCGAGCGCCTGACCGACCTCTCCTCACGGCTGTTCTCGACCAAGCCGACGCTTACCGCGGTCGGTCCCGTGGGCACGCTTGCGCCCTACGAGGCGATCCTCGAATCGCTTGCGGGCCCGCAGACGACGGCGCGCCGGCTCGCCGTCTGACCCTAAGCAGGTCCGCAAAAGTGTCCCACGGTTTTGCGATCGGAACCTGCGAGAAACCAGGGAATCTAGGCGAATATTCGTGGGGCATCCCACGAATATCTGCTTAGAATAAACGCCGTGTTCGCGCTCCCTTTCTTTCGCCGCGACCTGCCGGCGCTGAAGGGTGACAAGGTCACCCTGCGCGTACCCTTGACCAACGACTACCGCGAATGGTCGGCGGTGCGCGGCGAGAGCCGCGCCTTCCTGGAACCCTGGGAGCCGCGCTGGCAGCCGGACGAGCTCGACCGCACCGCCTGGCGGCTGCGCATCAGCCGCTACCGCGAGGATTACGCGCAGGGCACGGCCATCGCCTTCTTCATCTTCGAAAAATCGAGCGGCAAGCTTGCCGGCGGCATCACGCTCGGCAACATCCGCCACGGCGTCGCGCAAAGCGGCCATATCGGCTACTGGATAGGCGAACGTTTCGGCAGCCGCGGCCTGATGACCGAGGCGGTCAAGCTGGTGTCGCGCTTTGCCTTCGATACGCTGCGGTTGCACCGGATCGAAGCTGCCTGTATTCCCGAAAACGCCCGGTCGATCCGCGTGCTTGAAAAAGCCGGATTCCGGCGCGAAGGACTCTTGAGATCCTATCTCAGGATCAATGGCATCTGGCAGGATCACTACCTCTACGCCCGGATCGCGGACGATCCGCCGGGCGATGGAACGAAGGGCTGAATGTGACGACTTTTTCGCGATTCGCGTCGCTGTTCGCCCTCATCCTGGCGGTCGTCGTCACGTTTTCGGCGGCAATGCCAGCTTTGGCTGTGGAGCCGATCAAGATCGCGCGCGACGACAAGGCGCTGGACCTCTCCGGCGCCGTGCAGATCTACCGGAACCAGGGCGAAAATTTCCAGGTCTCAACCGCACCGGGGCCCGACGGCATCGTGCGGCGCATCGAGGTGGAAGCCAATGACGCGCGCTCCAGCGGCGACTGGGCCGTCTTCGCGCTCGCCAACACCACCGACCAGCAGCTCGACCGGCTGATCGTCGCGCCGCATTTCCGCCTGGTGAATTCCGGTATCTTCTGGCCCGACCTCGGCTCGACTCGCATCGCCGCGATCACGCCGAGCGAAGGCTTTGCGCTCGACCGCCAGACAAGCCCCGACGCCGACGTATTCCGGGTGACGCTGAACCCCGGAACGGTGGTGACCTTCATCGCCGAGCTCGCCTCGCCCAAACTGCCGCAGGTCTATCTCTGGGAGCCGGATTCCTACAAGGACTCGGTCAATTCCTACACGCTGTTCCGCGGCATCGTCATCGGTATCTCGGGGCTTCTGGCGCTGTTCCTGACGATCCTGTTCGTGGTCAAGGGAACCTCGATGTTTCCGGCGACGGCAGCGCTCGCCTGGGCGGTGCTCGCCTATATCTGCGTCGACTTCGGTTTCCTCAACAAGATCATCGAGATATCGCCCGGCAACGAGCAGATATGGCGGGCCGGCACGGAGGTGGCGCTTGCAGGCACGTTCGTGGTGTTCCTGTTCGCCTATCTCAACCTCAACCGATGGCATGGCCATTTCAGCTATGGCGCGCTGGTCTGGATCCTCGGGCTGCTTTTGATCGCGGGCGTGGCCATCGTCGACCCGTCGGTCGCCGCCGGCATTGCCCGCATCTCCTTTGCCGCCACCGCGCTTACCGGCCTCGGCCTCATCATCTTCCTCGGCATTCGCGGTTATGATCGCGCCATCATGCTGGTGCCGAGCTGGGTGATGGTGCTGCTGTGGCTATGCGGGTCGTGGATGGCGATCACCGGCATGCTCGACAACGACATCGCGCAGCCGGCGCTGGGCGGCGGGCTGATCCTGATCATCCTGCTCATCGGCTTCACCGTCATGCAACATGCCTTTGCCGGCGGTGCGCTGCACCAGGGCCTGTTCTCCGATCTCGAGCGGCAGGCGCTCGCCGTCGCCGGCTCGGGCGACATCGTGTGGGACTGGGACGTGCTGCGCGACCGCGTGGTGACCAAGCCGGACATCAGCCTGCAGCTCGGCCTTGCGCCCAACAGCCTTGGCGGCGCCGCCCGCAACTGGCTGCCGGTGCTGCATTCCGACGACCGCGACACGTTCCGCACCACGCTCGACGTCGTGCTGGAGCACCGCCGCGGCAAGGTCTCGCAGAACTTCCGCCTGCGCGGCGCCGACGGTCACTACCACTGGTTCTCGCTGCGCGCCCGCCCGGTGATCGGCTCCGACGGCGAGGTGATCCGCTGCGTCGGCACAATGGTCGACGTCACCGAGCAGAAGAAATCCGAGGAAAGGCTGCTGCACGATGCCGTGCACGACAATTTGACCGGCCTGCCGAACCGCGAATTGTTCATGAACCGGCTGGAGGCGATCATCTCGATCGCCCGCACCGAGGAAAAGGTGCGCCCGACGGTCTTCATCATCGACATCGACCGCTTCAAGCAGGTCAATGACGGCCTTGGCATTTCCGCCGGCGACACCATTCTTCTGACCGTCGCGCGCCGGCTGCACCGGCTCTTGAAGCCGAAGGATTCGCTGTCGCGCTTTGCCGGCGACCAGTTCGCGCTGATGCTGCTTTCGGAGCAGGACCCTGCCCGCATCGCCGCGATCGCCGATGCCATCAAGCACGCGATCAACAATCCGATCACCTTCGCCAAGCGCGAGATCGTGCTGACCGCCTCGATCGGCCTGATCACCTGGACGACGGCGCAGACCACGGCCGAGGACATGGTCAAGGACGCCGAGCTTGCCATGCACCAGGCCAAGCGCTTCGGCGGCGACAGGATCGAGCCGTTCCGGCCTGCGTTCCGCACCGTGGGCACCGACCGGCTGCAATTCGAATCCGACCTTCGCCGCGCCATCGAGCGGCGCGAGTTCACGCTTGCCTACCAGCCGATCGTGCGGCTGGAGGACGGCAGCGTCGCCGGCTTCGAGGCGCTGCTTCGCTGGGACCATCCGCGCCGCGGCATGATCCCGCCGGGGGACTTCATCCCGGTGGCCGAGAGTTGCGGACTGATCGTGCAGCTCGGCCTGTTCGCCATGCAGCAGGCGGCCGAGGACCTCGCGAGCTGGCAAAAGCAGATCGGCGACGCGCCGCTGTCGGTCTCGGTCAACCTGTCCAGCCGCCAGCTGATCCGCCGCGACCTGGTCAGCGACGTGCGCTCGGTGATCGCGCGCGCCAATCTGAAGCCGCGCTGCTTCCGGCTCGAGCTCACCGAATCGCTGGTGATGGACAATCCCGAGCAGACCTCGCATGTACTGACCAAGCTGAAGCAACTCGGCATCGGGCTCTCGCTCGACGATTTCGGCACCGGCTATTCATCGCTGTCCTACCTGACGCGCTTCCCCTTCGACACGATCAAGATCGACAAGAGCTTCGTCGACGACACGACGCCGAAGCGCGCCGTGCTGCTCAAATCCATGGTCAACATGGCGCATGAACTGGGGCTTTCGGTCGTGGCGGAAGGCATTTCGGATGAAAGCGACGCGCTGGAGCTGCGCCAGATGGGCTGCGAATATGTCCAGAGCTTCATGTTCGGCGCGCCGATGCCCGGCGACCAGGTGTTGAAGACGCTGAGGGAGCAGTATCCACTGACCCAGGCTTAGAGGCCGTTTGGAAACTCTACTCCTGCGGCCATCTGGCGGCGCTTTCTGCGCTTCCGGTGCTCACGTACTTCAAGTACGCTCCGCTCCGGTTCTCGAAATCACCACCATATGACTCGCATGAGCGAGTTTCGAAACAGCCTCTACGTCGGCGGATAGGTCAGGCGTGGCCCGCGGCGGCGCTCAGATGGGCGAGGTCGATGCCGATCGAAGCCAGGATGCGGTCGTATTTGCGCTCGATGTCGGTGTCGAAGAGCAGCTCGGGCGTCGCAGGACAGGTGAGCCAGCCATTCTCGGCAATCTCGGTTTCGAGCTGGCCGGCCCCCCAGCCGGAATAGCCGAGCGCCATCAGCGCATGGCGCGGGCCGCGCCCGGTGGAGATGGCGCGCAGGATGTCGACCGTGGCGGTCAGGCAGATGTCATCGGAAACGTTCAGCGAGGATTCCACCCGATAGTCGCCGGAATGCAGCACGAAGCCGCGGCTGCGGTCGACCGGCCCGCCATTGCGCACGACGAAATCGCGCGTATGCGCCGGCAGGCGGATCGCTTCCTGCTCGTTCATGATGCCGAGTTGCACAAGTAGGTCTGGAAACAGCATCTGCTGCGTCTGGTTGATGATCAGGCCCATCGCGCCTTCGTCGCTATGGGCGCAGACATAGATGACGGAGCGCGCGAAGCGGTCGTCCTTCATGCCAGGCATGGCAATCAGGAACTGGTCGTCGAGGAAACCGCGTCCGGCGGCCTTCTTGTTTTTCAGCAAGTCCATGGGTTAAGCCTAACGCGTTTCGGCAGCGCCGAAAAGATGGTGCCAGTCCCCGATGTCACGCAAATATGATACCGGGGGAGTGATGTGGTCATTGCGCGGCCAAGAACGGACGGTCAAATCACCGCCATGCGATACATGAAAATACTGGTTCTCGGCGTCGTTTTCGGGTGGACTACCAGCCTCCCGGCCGAGGCCTCGTCCTCGATCTGGTACAAGAGCGAAGGCGGCAAGGTGCGGCTGGTGACCACCGGCAAGCCCGACGAGGCCGGCAAGATCCACGGCGTGCTCGACATCGCGCTGAAACCTGGCTGGAAGACCTATTGGCGCGATCCGGGCGATGCCGGCGTGCCGCCGCAACTCGACATATCGGGCAGCACCAATGTCGCCGACGCCCAATTGTCGTTCCCGCCGCCTCAGCGGCATGACGACGGCTACGGCAAGTGGGCCGGCTACGATCGCCCCGTGTCGCTGCCGGTGACGTTCACGCTGTCTTCGCCCGACCAGCCGGCGACCATCGATGCCAACATCTTCCTCGGCATCTGCGAGACGATCTGCATTCCGGTACAGACCCGGCTCAGCGTCGATCCCGGTTCCGATCCCGACAACGCGACCGACGCGGCGCTGGTGAAGACCGCGCTTGCGACGCTGCCCTCTCCGGCCCGGCCCGATTTCGGCATCAGCGTGCTGTCTGGCGACCATGAGACGCTTGTCGTCCAGGCGCAATCACCCGGCGACCCGGCATCCGTCGACTTCTTCATCGCCGGCGAGCGCGACTACATGTTCGGCGCGCCGGTGCGCAGCCAGAAGGACGGCAAGCTGCTCTTCACCGTGCCGATCCTCGACCGGCCGTCGGCGACGCCGACCGATGGCGGGCTCTATTACACGCTGACCAGTGCCGAGGGTTCGGTGGACGGGCTGGTGCCTTTCCCTTGATCCAGGGGCTCTTTGCGCCGCAATTCCGGACGGAAAACCGCCATACACTTTTCCTGGAATTGCTCTGAGAGGTTGCCGGAGCCCGCTCAGTCCGATATCGAAGGCATCGATCTTCCCCATCTCGCAAGCGAGGAACCATGACCATTTCGGTTGGCGAAAAACTGCCCGCATCGAGCTTCAAGGTAATGACCGACGACGGCGCAAAGCCGATCACGAGCGCCGAAATATTTGCGGGCAAGAAGGTCGTGCTGTTCGGCGTCCCCGGGGCGTTCACGCCGACCTGCAGCAACAACCACCTGCCGGGCTACCTCGAGAACCATGACGCCATCCTGGCGCGCGGCGTCGATACGATCGCGGTCGTCTCGGTCAATGACGTGCATGTCATGGGCGCCTGGGCGCGGTTCACCGGCGGCGAAGGCAAGATCCTCTATCTCGCCGACGGCAGCGGCGATTTCGCCAAGTCGGTCGGGCTCGACAACGATCTTTCGGCAACCGGCATGGGCCTGCGCTCGAAGCGCTTCTCGATGATCGTCGACGACGGCAAGGTCGTCGCGCTCAATGTCGAAACCAAGCCGGGCGTCGACGAGAGCGGCGCGGCGAAAATCCTCGAGCAGCTCTAGAGCGTTTCACCGTTTCACGGAAACGGCAAACCGCTCTATCTCTTTGTTTTAACGCAATTCCGGACGGAAAACCGCTCACACTTTTGCTGGAATTGCTCTAGATCAGGATGACGTTTCGTTGACCCGCCATCCTGATCTAACTCTTTGTTGGAGCATGATCTTGTCCGAAAACCGGTTCCCACTTTTCGGGATCATGCTCTGATGCTCGACACCATCTGGCGCGCGGTGGCGATCGGCACCGGGGCCACGGTGTTCATGGATATCTGGGCGATCATCCTCAACAAGGCGTTCGGCCTGCCGCTGCCCAAATGGGGCATGGTCGGACGCTGGGTCCGGCATCTGCCGGAAAGGGTCTTCCACGACGACATCGCCAAAGCCGCGCCCTATGCCCATGAAAAGGCGCTGGGCTGGGCTTTCCACTATCTGGTCGGCATCCTCTACGGCGTGATCCTGGTGGTGCTCGCGGGTGCCGGCTGGCTGGCGGCGCCGACATTCCTGCCGGCCTTCATCCTCGGCATCGTCACCGTCGGGGCAGGCTGGTTCCTGCTGGCGCCTGGCATGGGCGCGGGCTGGGCGGCATCCAGGCTGCCCAATCCGATGAAGGTGCGCGCGCTCAACCTCGTGGCGCACACGGTGTTCGCGTTTGGCATGTTCTCGACGGCGTTGCTGATCCGCTGACGATCAAATGCCGTGATGCGGCGCCGGCCCATCGATCGGCCGCCATCCGTGGAGGAGGCGACGCGCGCCGATATCGTAGGCGAAGTAGTTGCCGCCGCCCGCCGGCTGGTCCGCGATGCGGCTGATCTCGCGGCCATCGAGCAAAAGCAGCAGAAGCGTTCCAACGCCGCCATGGCCCACGAAGGCCACGTTTCCGGTTGGATCGGAGCCGTGCACGGCCTCGACCTCGCTCGCGATGCGCCGCTGCGCGTCTGTCGCCCGTTCCCATCCGCGGATGCTGTCGTGCGGCCGGGCAAAGAACTGATCGGCGACCGCTTCGAATTCGGGCGGCGGCAGGAAGCCCGTTGCCGACCGGTCGTTCTCGTGCATCCGCTCCCTCACCTCGACCACAAGGCCGAGATGCCGCGCCAGGACTTCCGCCGTTTCCAAAGCCTTACGTTCGGCGGACGACACGATATGGCGGATCGTGCCGATCCAGGGCTGGCCGAGCATGGCAACGGCCCTCGCCCTGCCGATATCGGACAGTCCCCACTCCGGCACCGGAACGCTGGCGTCGATGCTGACCTGCGGATGGGTGATGTAATAGGCAATCGGCACGACATGCTTCTCCGGTCAGAGCGCGGGCCCAGCCACGGAAATCAATAGCTCTGCGTCGAGCGTCGTGCCCTTGGGGTTGCCGGCCGCTTGGCGGGCGCAGCCGGTTTCGGCGCCGCTGCGGACATAGGTACTGCAGACACGGCCGGGCCGCTCTTGAACGGCGCCATGCCTTGCCGGGCCAACTCGTCGGCGCGTTCGTTCTCCGGGTGGCCGGCATGGCCCTTCACCCAGTGCCAGGTGACCTTGTGGCGCCGGTTGGCGTCGTCGAGCGCCTGCCAGAGCTCGCCATTCTTCACCGGCTTCCTGTCGCCGGTCTTCCAACCGTTCTTCTTCCAGCCATGGATCCATTTGGAGATGCCGTCCATGACGTATTTGCTGTCGGTGTAGAGATCGACCGCGCAAGGCTCCTTCAGCGCGTTGAGCGCCGTGATGGCGGCCAGCAGCTCCATACGGTTGTTGGTGGTGTCGGCCTCGCCGCCGGATAGTTCCTTGGTGACGCCGTTGTAGCGCAGCACCGCGCCCCAGCCGCCGGGTCCGGGATTGCCCGAGCAGGCGCCGTCGGTGAAGATCTCGATCTGCTTGTTCATCTCAGCCCGTATTCGGATGGCGACTTGATGGCGCGGTGGAAGCGCATGCGGCGGATATATTCGGTCGGGTCGCGCTTCATCACCAGCCCGCCATCGGGAATGGTCAGCCAGTCATAGAGGCGGGTCAGCATGAAGCGCAGTGCCGAGCCGCGCGCCAGCATCGGCAGCGCCGCCTTCTCGTCATCCGTGAGCGGCCGCACCGACTGGTAGCCGGCCAGCAGCGCCGTCCCCTTGGTCAGGTTGAAGGAAAAATCCTTCTCGAAGCACCAGGCGTTGAGGCAGGTGGCGACATCGTAGGCGTAGAGGTCGTCGCAGGCGAAATAGAAGTCGATCAGCCCCGACAGTTTCTCGCCGAGGAAGAAGACATTGTCCGGGAAAAGATCGGCGTGGATGATGCCCTGCGGCAAGTTCGTCGGCCAGTTGCGCTCGAAATCGCTGAAGTCGGCGTCGACCTCGGCTGCAAGCCCCGGCTCGACCTGGTCGGCGCGGTCGCGGGAGGCGTCCCACAGCTTGCGCCAGCCGTCGATGGCCAGCGCGTTCGGCCTTCTCATCTGAAAATCCTGGCCGGCAAGATGAAGGCTGGCGAGCGCCTTGCCGACTTCCGCGCAATGCGCGGCCGTCGGCCGCCGGAGCGACAGGCCTTCGAGGAAGGTGATGATGACGGCGGGCCGGTCGGCCAGCGTGCCGATGACGGTGCCATCATCCGCGGTGACCGGCAGCGGGCAGGAAATGCCTTTCCCGGCGAGATGGGCCATCAGGCCGAGAAAAAACGGCAGGTCGGCCTTGTCGACGCGCTTTTCGTAGAGCGTCAGGATGTAGGAGCCGGTCGAGGCGTGGACCAGGAAATTGGAATTCTCGGTGCCTTCGGCGATGCCCTTGTAGGAGAGCAGCTCACCCACCGGATAGGCTTTCAGGAACGCGGTCAGTTCGCCTTCGGTGACGTCGGTGTAGACGGCCATCTGGTTTCAAGCCGCTCCATTGACGAAGGCCATGTCGGCCGCCGTCAGTTCGACATCGCGCAAGACCCGCATCACCGGGAAATCCTCCGTTTCCGTGGCCGTGATGGCCAGATCGATGGTGACGTCGAAGCGCTGCCGGAACGCATCGATGATCTCGTCGACGATGATCTCCGGCGCCGAGGCCCCGGCGGACAGGCCGAGCGTCTTAATCCCCGCGATCTCATCCCACGGAATTTCAGCAGCGCGCTGCACGAGAAGCGACGTCGTCGCGCCGGCGCGCTCCGCCACCTCGACAAGGCGACGCGAATTGGACGAATTGGGAGCGCCGACGACGAGGAAAAGATCGGCGCCGGCGGCCGTCTCCTTCACCGCTTCCTGGCGGTTGGTGGTGGCATAGCAGATCGATTCGGCGGCTGGGGCATACAATTGCGGGAACCGCTCCTGGAGTGCCCGGATGATGCCGGCGGTGTCCTCGACCGACAATGTCGTCTGGGTGACGAAGCCCAGGGCCGAAGCATCGACCGGCTCGAAGCGCGCCGCATCGGCCTCGGTCTCGATCAGCGTCACGGCGCCTTCCGGCAATTGGCCCATCGTGCCGATCACTTCCGGGTGCCCGGCATGGCCGATCAGAAGCACATGGCGGCCGAGCCGCTGGTGGCGCATAGCCTGCTTGTGCACCTTGGAGACGAGCGGGCACGTGGCGTCGAGGTAGAAGAGATTGCGCGCCTGCGCATCCGCCGGCACCGACTTCGGCACGCCATGCGCTGAAAAGACCACGGGCGACTGGCGATGCTCCGGCGGAATTTCGGACAGTTCCTCGATGAAGACGGCGCCGAGGCTCTGCAGCCCTTCGACGACGTAGCGGTTGTGCACGATCTCGTGGCGGACATAGACCGGCGCGCCGTATTTCTTCAGCGCCAGCACGACGATCTGGATGGCACGGTCGACGCCGGCGCAGAAGCCGCGCGGCTGGCAGAGCCTGATCGTCAATGGTGGTTTTTTCTCAATCATCGATGCAAGGCCGGTTCAGTCGGAATCTATCTGTTTGTCTTGACGCAATTCCGGACGGAGGGTTACGGCGAAGTCGCCGAACTTAACCGCCCACACTTTTCCTGGAATTGCTCAAGGCGAAATGAGGTGCGCACCCCTGCCCTGTCAAGAGCGGCCGGTTTCACGCTTCTTGTGCCGGGCGGCGCAGCCTGAGGATCAGCACGGCGGCGAGAGCCGCGGCCAGCCCGTACCAGGTCACGGCATATTGCAGGTGGTTGTTCGGCAGATCGATGATGGTGACGCCGCCGACCGGCAGGCCGCCAAGGTTTGGCGTCTTGTCGGCATCGACGAAGAACGGCACCAGCACGGCACCGGCCGGCAGGCCGGCGCTCGCGGCCATCACGTCGCGGTCCTTCCAGAAAAAGATGTTCTTGGCGACATCGTTGTCTGGAAGCATCATCGATGGCTTTGCGGGCAGCGGATTGCGGGCGAGCCCGGTCACCGTCACCTTGCCGGCAACCTCGCCCTGCCGGCGCTTGGAAGGATCCTTGAGGTCGTAGGGAACGAAGCCGCGGTTGACGAGCACGAAGCGGCCGTCGTCGAGCTGCAGGGGCGTGTAGACGTTGAAGCCGCTGTCGCCTTGCCAGGTGGAAAAGAAATGCCGCTCGCCGTGATGCAGGAAGGTGCCGGTCACCGTCACGGGCGTGTAATCGACATCATGGGAGGCGGCGAATTCCTTCTCTACGTCGGCCAGAGCCAGCGGTGCGGAATGGGTGCGCTTGTCGATGGTCGCGAGCAGGTCTTCCTTCCAGTGCAGGCGCTGGACCTGCCAGGTGCCGAGCCCGATCAGGATAGCGAACAGCACGAGGCCGAGGCTGACGAGCAGCGCTGAGCGCGGCCGCGAACGGCCGGCAGCCAGATCGGTCGTCTCGCTCATTCGTTGGAATCCAGCCTGCCCTCGGAGGCCTTCTTCGAATACTGCAAGGTGATCAGCACGCCCTTGATCAGGCGCAGCGCCGTCAGGCACAGCACCAGCGCCAGCGGTATCCACAGCATGAAATGCAGCCAGAGCGGCGGGCTGAGCGTCACCTCCACCCACAATGCGAGACCAACGACGACGAAGCCGATGATCAGGATGACGAAGACCGCCGGTCCGTCGCCCGCATCGGCGAAGGAATAGTCGAGCCCGCAATTGTAGCAGCGCTTGCCGACGGTGAGGAAACCCTCGAACAGCTTGCCTTCGCCACAGCGCGGACAGCGGCCATGCAGGCCGGCCGAGATCGGATCGATGGGTGGCCAGATCGCCTTGTCTTCGCTCATTGTCGGCACCGTAGACTCTTTCGCTCAAAAAGATAAGGCGGCCACGTCGCCGCAGCCGCCCTTCAAAGGGTTTCGGAAACCTTAGATCAATGCGCTTCGATCATCGCGCCGTTCGAGGCCCAGACATAGATCGCGCTGAACAGGAATAGCCAGACCACGTCGACGAAGTGCCAATACCAGGCGGCCGCCTCGAAACCGAAATGCTGCTTCGGCGTGAAGTCGCCGCGCATCGCGCGCACCAGGCAGACCAGCAGGAAGATGGTGCCGATGATGACGTGGAAGCCGTGGAAGCCGGTCGCCATGAAGAAGGTGGCGCCATAGATCGAGTCCTTGAACCCGAACGGAGCGTGCATGTACTCGTAGGCCTGCACCATGGTGAACAGCATGCCGAGGCCGACGGTCAGCACCAGGCCGTTGATCAGGCCCTTGCGGTCGCCATGCAGCAGCGCGTGGTGCGCCCAGGTGACCGTCGTGCCTGACAGGAGCAGGATGATGGTGTTGTAGAGCGGCAGGTGGAAGGGATCGAGGACCTCCAGACCCTTCGGCGGCCAGACGCCGCCGGTGAAGGCGGTGCGGGCATATTGCGAGGCTTCGCCCGGGAACAGGCTGGCGTCAAAGAAGGCCCAGAACCAGGCAACGAAGAACATCACCTCGGAGGCGATGAACATGATCATGCCGTAGCGCAGGTGCAGCGACACGACGCGCGTGTGGTAACCCTCATGCGCTTCCTTGATGGTGTCGGACCACCAGGCGAACATCGTGTAGAGCACGATGATCAGCCCGATGAAGAACAGCCACGGGTTGGCGATGTTGTGGCCGAAAACCGGGAAGTTGCCGGCCTTCAGATACTGCATCAGGCAGACGCCGCCGACGGCGGTGATCAGCGCGCCGATCGAACCCAGGAAAGGCCACGGGCTGGGGTTGACGAGATGGTAGTCGTGTTGTGGTTTTGCGTGCGCGTCTGCCATATCAACCCCCGAGGCTTGCTTCGGTATTGGAAACTTTGTTGGTACTGCTGCCGGCGGCCGGCGTGGACGAGGCGACCGGCTGTTTCTTTTCGACCGGGAACATCGTGTAGGACAGGGTGATGGTCTTCAGGTCCTTGAGTTCCGGCACGTTGACGATGTCTGGATCGACATAGAACACGACCGGCATGTCCAGCGTCTCGCCGGGCTTCAGCGTCGTGTCGGTGAAGCAGAAACACTCCACCTTGTTGAAATAGGCGCCGGCCATTTCCGGCTGCACATTGAACGAGGCGCGGCCGGTGATGGGGCGGTCGAACTTGTTGGTGGCGCTGTAATGCGCCTGCGCCGTCGCGCCGATCTTGATCGTCACCGAGCGGGCGGCGGGCTCAAACCGCCACGGAATGCCGTTGGTGTTGGCATCGAAGCGGATGGTGATGTCGCGGTCGAGCACGCGGCCGGCATATTGCTTCTCGGCACGCTGCGTCGTGCCGCCATAGCCGGTGACCTGGCAGAACATCTTGTAGAGCGGCACCGCCGCATAGGCCATGCCGACCATGCCGGTGAAGAAGGCGAGGCAGACGGCGGCGACGATGCCGTTATTGACCTTGCGGGGTTTGCTCAAGTCACTGGCCATCAGCCGCCCCCCAACAGGCCCGAGCCGGTGATGCTCACGCCATGATGGCCGAAACGCACGATGGTGGCGGCATAGAAGATTATGACCAATGCCGCCAGCGCGAAGCCGATGGCGATGGAGCGGTTGCGGCGCGCCTTCTGCTGGCGCTCGGTCAGCGTGACGAGTTCAAGGTTCTTGTCGACCACGCTCATACTCCCCCCATCATGAGGGCACGCCCGACCACGCAGTCGACGAGATAGGCGGCAAAGATAGCGAAGAGATAGAGCAGCGAGTAGCCGAACAGGGCCTTGGCCGGCTTCATCGCGCGGTCGTCGTCGCTCATGCCCAAAACCTTCCAAGCATACCAGACGAAGCCCGTGCCGAGGACCGCCGAGACGACGCCATAGCCGGCCGTGGTGTAGCCGAGCGCCCAGGGCAGCACGCCGACCGGCGCAAGGATCAGCGCATAGGCAAAGATCTGCCGGCGGGTAGAGGCGTGGCCAGCGACATTCGGCATCATCGGGATGCCTGCGCGGGCGTAGTCATCGGACTTGAACAGCGCCAGCGCCCAGAAATGCGGCGGCGTCCACAGGAAGATGATCAGGAACAGGATCACGCTTTCGAGGCTGACCGAGCCGGTCACGGCGGCCCAGCCGATCACCGGCGGAATGGCGCCGGCAGCGCCGCCGATGACGATGTTCTGCGGCGTCCAGCGCTTCAGCCACATCGTGTAGACGACGGCGTAGAAGAAGATGGTGAAGGCAAGGAGCGATGCCGACAGCCAGTTGACCAGCACGCCGAGCGTCATCACCGACAGCACCGACAGCACCAGGCCGAAGCTCAACGCCTCGCCCGGCGTGACGCGACCGGCCGGCACCGGGCGGCTGGCAGTCCTGGTCATCACCGCGTCGATGTCGGCGTCGTACCACATGTTGAGCGCGCCCGATGCGCCGGCGCCGATGGCAATCGCCAGGATGGCGATCATCGCCAGCAGGGGGTTGATGGCGACGGGCGCCGCGACAAGGCCGACAAAGGCCGTGAAGACGACCAGCGACATGACGCGCGGCTTCAGGAGGGCGAAGAAATCGCCCGCGGTTGCTTCCGACATGCGAAAGCCCGCTTCCTCCGTCAATTTGTGGTCGGCAATGGCCATGCGTACTTAAAGTCCATCATTCCGTTGGCCAAGACCGCCGGCTCGCCGGCGGTCTCGCATGCATCGGGAAGCTGCCTACCTGATCTTCGGCAGCTGTTCCCACTGGTGGAACGGCGGCGGCGAAGGCAGCTGCCATTCGAGCGTGGTGGCACCCTCGCCCCACGGATTGGCGCCGGCGACGCGCTTCTTCTGGAAGGCCTCGAACACGCCGTAGAGGAAGATCATGACGCCGACCGCCGAGATGTAGGAACCGACGGATGAGACATAGTTCCATCCGGCGAACGCGTCGGGATAGTCGATCGTGCGGCGCGGCATGCCGGAAAGGCCGAGGAAATGCTGCGGGAAGAAGATCAGGTTGACGCCGACGAAGGTGACCCAGAAGTGGGTGTTGGCGATGACCGGCGAATACATGTAACCGGTCATCTTCGGGAACCAGTAGTACCAACCGGCGAAGATCGCGAACACGGCGCCCAGCGACAGCACATAGTGGAAGTGGGCGATCACGAAATAGGTGTCGTGCAGCGAGCGGTCGAGGCCGGCATTGGCGAGCTGAACGCCGGTGACGCCGCCGATGGTGAACAGGAAGATGAAGCCCAGCGCCCACAGCATCGGCGGCTTGAAGGAGATCGAGCCGCCCCACATGGTGGCGATCCAGGAGAAGATCTTCACGCCCGTCGGCACTGCGATGACCATGGTGGCGAACACGAAGTAGCGCTGCGTGTCGAGCGACAGGCCGGTCGTGTACATATGGTGCGCCCAGACGATGAAGCCGACGGCGCCGATCGCGACCATGGCGTAAGCCATGCCGAGATAACCGAAGACCGGCTTCTTCGAGAAGGTCGAAACGATATGGCTGACGATGCCGAAGCCCGGCAGGATCAGGATGTACACCTCGGGATGGCCGAAGAACCAGAACAGGTGTTGGAAGAGGATCGGGTCGCCGCCATTGTCCGGCACGAAGAAGGAGGTGCCGAAATTGCGGTCGGTAAGCAGCATGGTGATGGCGCCGGCCAGCACCGGCAGCGACAACAGCAGCAGGAAGGCGGTGATCAGCACCGACCAGGCAAACAGCGGCATCTTGTGCAGCGTCATGCCGGGCGCGCGCATGTTGAAGATGGTGGTGATGAAGTTGATGGCGCCGAGGATCGACGAGGCGCCGGCGATGTGGATCGACAGGATCGCCAGATCCATGGCGGGACCCGGCTGGCCCGATGTCGAAAGCGGCGGATAGAGCGTCCAGCCGCCGCCGACGCCAAAGGCGCCGGGTGCGCTCGGCATGAACATCGAGGTGAGCAGCAGGATGAAAGCCGGCGGCAGCAGCCAGAACGAGATGTTGTTCATGCGCGGAAAGGCCATGTCCGGCGCGCCGATCATGATCGGCACCATCCAGTTGGCGAAGCCGCCGATCAGCGCCGGCATGACCATGAAGAAGATCATGATCAGCGCGTGCGCAGTGCCGAAGGCATTATACATGCTCTTGCCGCCGTCGATGGCGGCATCGCCGTTCATGCCGTAGACCATCTGCGCCAGACCGGTGAAGATCTGGATGCCCGGCTCCTGCAGCTCCATGCGGATGACGACCGAGAGCGCGCCGCCGATGATGCCGGCGCAGATCGCGAAGATCAGGTAGAGTGTGCCGATATCCTTGTGGTTGGTGGAGTACACCCACCGGACCCAGCCATGATAGGGCTTGTGATCGTGGTCGTCGTGAGCTGCAGCCTCTGCCATGTTCCGCTCCGTTCCCTAAATCTTGCTAACCCGCGGCATCAGTTGCCGGCGGCCGCTACCTTGTTGGTACCATCGATCTCGGCCATCAGCGCCTTGTTGGCGGCGGGCACGTCGGTCTTGGCCGTATCCAGCCAGGTCTTGAACTGCGCATCGGATACGACGCGGACCGCGATCGGCATGAAGGCGTGGTCCTTGCCGCAGAGCTGCGAGCACTGGCCGTAATAGAGGCCTTCCTTCTCCGCCTTGAACCAGGTCTCGTTGGTGCGGCCGGGAACGGCGTCCATCTTGATGCCGAAGGACGGCACGGCGAAGGAGTGGATGACGTCGGTGGCGGTGATCAGCACGCGGGTCATGGTGTTGACCGGAACGACCAGCTCGTTGTCGACCGCGAGCAGGCGCGGATAGAGGCCGCGGTCTTCCTTGCCGGCCTTGGCGCGGTCGGCGTCCTGGAGAACTGCCGAGTTGAAGGAGAAGGTCTTGTCGATCTGGTATTCGTAGTCCCAGTTCCACTGGTTGCCGGTCGCCTTGACGGTGAGCTTGGCTTCTTCCGGCGGCGTGTACTGCGCGGTGAGCAGTTGGAAGGAGGGAATGGCGATCAGCAAAAGCACGATCACCGGCCCGACCGTCCAGACCACTTCGATCAGGGTGTTGTGGCTGGTCCTGGACGGCACCGGATTGGCGCTTGCGCGGAACTTGACGATGCAAACCAAAAGCAGCACCAGCACAAGGGCGGTGATCGGGACGATGAACCACATGGTGTAGTTCCCGAACCGCTCGATCTGCCGCATCATGTCTGTGGCCGGGGCCTGAAAGGTCATCTCCCAGTCCCGCGGCTGGTCGGCACGGGCCGCCGCACTGGAGAAGAGCACGGCCGAAGCTGCCGTACCTGCCAAGAATTCAGCGCTGGCCAGGAATTTCCTCATCGCCCTCTCGTCTCCCGCTTCCCGCGATCTGATCGCACCAATAACGGACGATGCCAGGATTGGGAATCCCGGTCTGTCCCTAGGCTGGTTCAAACCATACTCTATTTCCCTCCGCAAGAAAGGAGCGGAGGAAACCGTGCGGCATTTTTGCGCGCAAGCCGAAGGCCGTGTTCGGCACCCGCCACGCTATATGCGCAACGGTCGCAATTCGGGCGAATTTGCTTTGGAAAAGCATGTAATTGCCGGTATCGGGGCGGACCGGCGATGGTCTCGTCCTTTACTTGGCCCCGGCGCGGCTTAAAGTGCCGTGATTCGCAATGGAGCCGTCATGACTTCCTGGCTTTCGAGAACCTTGGCGAAGGTCGTTCTTGTCGTCGCCTTGCTCGGCGTCGGCATAGCCGTTGGCGCCGCCGCCTCGCCGAACAACGCCTCGCCGCCGAGCGGCACGGTGAAGTCGACGCATGGCGCTTGGTCGATCATCTGCGATACGCCGGCGGGCGCTACCTCCGAGCAATGCGTGATGATGCAGAACGTCGTCGCCGAGGATCGTCCTGAAATGGGCCTTTCGGTCGTGGTGCTGCGCACCGCCGACAACAAGGCCGAGATCCTGCGCGTGCTGGCGCCGCTCGGCGTGCTCCTGCCCAACGGCCTCGGTCTCAATGTCGACGGCAAGGATATCGGCCGCGCCTATTTCGTGCGCTGCTTCCAGGATGGCTGCTATGCCGAGGTGATCCTCGAAAAGCCGTTGCTCGACACGCTGAAGAGCGGCACGTCGGCCACTTTCATCGTCTTCCAGACGCCGGAAGAAGGCATCGGCATTCCCGTCGATCTCAAGGGCTTTGCGGAAGGCTTCGCCGCCCTACCTTGATCTTGCCGCCCATGCGCCGCGGCCATTCCTGACGCTGAGGTCCGGTGGCGGGTGCGCGTTGGCGGCCAGGAGACTCGATGCGCGCGTCGTTACCCGTCGTCATCACTGGCCTGGCGCTGGCCGGCGCGGTTTCGGCCGCCAGGGCCGAGGATCGCGAAATCCTCCAGAAGCCCGACCCCGCCGCGATCCTCGATATTGCCAAGGGCTTCGGCTCGGCCAGGATGGGCAGGGACGACAATGGCGATCCGATGATTTCCGGACGCATCGAGGGCGTCAAATACGTGATCTATTTCTATGGCTGCGAAGACCATGAGAACTGCACGTCGCTGCAATTCTCGACGGGCTACACCGACCCGCTGACCGCCGAGCAGGCCAACGCCTGGAACAGGAAATACCGCTGGGTGAAGGCCTATTCGGGCGACGGCTCGAATTTCAGGATGGATGTCAGCTTCGCCGGCGGCATCACCAGGGCCAATCTGGAGGAGCAGTTCTCCAACTGGGACTCGAT
The DNA here is from genome assembly GCF_055811115.1 of Mesorhizobium sp. WSM4832. Taxonomy (NCBI): domain Bacteria; kingdom Pseudomonadati; phylum Pseudomonadota; class Alphaproteobacteria; order Hyphomicrobiales; family Phyllobacteriaceae; genus Mesorhizobium; species Mesorhizobium sp. WSM4832. Next base: position 227,473 of record NZ_JBVVQH010000007.1, read on the forward strand.
GGCCGGCAATATCAAGGATTTCGTCAACGAGAAATGATAGCGGGCAGCATTGCAATCGCCGGCTTCATCCCGTTGGCGATTGTCTGGCGGCGGCTTCGCGCCTACATCCGTTGCACAACGATTTTGTTTCCACGAATGGATTTGCCATGAACAGCCTGATCGGCCAATTCGACGTTTCCGACGATCGCGTCAAAGAGATCGTCACTGAGACCATCAAGGGCGCCGACGACGGCGAACTGTTCCTCGAATACAGCGAGAGCGAAGCGCTGATGTTCGACAATGGCCGGCTGAAGACGGCCAATTTCAACACCGACCAGGGGTTTGGCTTGCGCGCCGTGGCCGGCGAGGCCAGCGGCTATGCGCATTCCAGCGATCTGTCCGAAGCCTCGCTGCTGCGCGCGGCCGATGCCGTCTCGGCGGTCAAGGGCGGCTATTCCGGCACGCTTGCCGGAGCGCCCGCCCGCACCAACCGCCACCTCTATGGCGACGAAAACCCGATCCCCTCGCCTTCCTTCGAAGCCAAGGCCAAGCTCCTGCAGGAAATCGACGGCTGGCTGCGCGCGAAGGATCCGCGCGTGCGCCAGGTGACGGCATCGCTCGCCGCCTCGTGGCAGCATGTCGAGATCGTGCGCGGCGACGGCCAGATCGTGCGCGACATCCGCCCGCTGGTCCGCATCAACGTCTCGGTCGTGGTCGGCAGCGGCGACAGGCAGGAGAGCGGCTCCTACGGCATGGGCGGCCGCAAGAGCTTCGGCGAGTTCGTCGGCGAGGAAAGCTGGAAGCATGCCGCAAGCGAGGCGCTGCGGCAGGCGCTGGTCAACCTCGAGGCGGTCCCCGCGCCCGCCGGCACGTTCGACATCGTGCTGTCCAGCGGCTGGCCGGGCGTGATGCTGCACGAAGCCGTCGGCCATGGGCTGGAAGGCGATTTCAACCGCAAGAAGACATCGGCCTTCGCCGGCCTGATGGGCAGCCAGGTTGCGGCGAAGGGTGTCACGGTGGTCGATGACGGCACCATCCCCGAGCGGCGCGGCTCGCTCACCGTCGACGACGAAGGCACGCCCTCGGCGCGCAACGTGCTGATCGAGGATGGCATACTGGTCGGCTATATGCAGGACCGCCAGAACGCCCGGCTGATGGGCATGAAGGCGACCGGCAATGGCCGGCGCGAGGGCTATGCGCACCAGCCGATGCCGCGCATGACCAACACCTACATGACCTCCGGCGACATGGAGCCGGACGAGATCATAGCCTCGGTCAAGAACGGCATCTACGCCGTTTCCTTCGGCGGCGGCCAGGTCGACATCACCTCCGGCAAGTTCGTGTTCGGCTGCACCGAAGCCTACATGATCGAGAACGGCAAGGTGACGCAGCCGATCAAGGGGGCGATGCTGATCGGCAACGGGCCGGACGCCATGCACCGCGTCTCCATGATCGGCAACGACATGAAACTCGACACCGGCATCGGCATGTGCGGCAAGGCCGGACAGGGCGTGCCGGTCGGCGTCGGCCAGCCGCATCTGCGGATGAACCAGATGACGGTGGGCGGCACGAGGGTTTGAGCCCCGACGCGGCCGCAGGACGTGTTTGGGGTCCTGCAGCAAGCTGGCGGGCCAAAAACGTTGGAAAATATGGACGGGCGTACTCGCCGAAGCGCAGCGGCGCCATGCTCGCGATTGACAAAGCCTGGGCGTAGCAGCCTCTGCCTTACCCCGAACACAATCGTGTTAGGATATTATTAATTGTTCAATTGCCCAGGCTGGCTTTCGCGCATTAACCTGCCTCCAGTCTTCTCGTTGAGGTGGTGTTGGCAGTGCTGCGTTCCCCTGGCGTCCTGACCCCTTGTTTCCTCCTTGGGTTCGTTTCATTGATTGGTGCGACTTCGCTGCAGGTTAACCCTGTGGCAGCTCAGTCGTCATGGTTCAAACGGCCGGCGACGCAGCCTGCCGCGAATGGGGTTCGCTCCGCCGCGGTCGGAGGACGCACCAGCGTTCCCTACGGCTGGGTCGATTTCTGCCATCGCCGGCCGAAAGAGTGCAAGGTGCCTGCCCTGCCTGCCACGACCGTCAGGCTGACCGCGCAGAAGCTGAGCGTCCTCAAACGGATCAACCAAAAGGCAAACCGCTCCATCAAGCCCGTCAGCAATTACGATCACTGGGGCACGACGATGGACCACTGGGACTATCCAGTGGACGGCAAGGGCGACTGCAAGATCTACGCGCTATACAAGCGCAAGCTTCTCCTGGAAGCAGGCTTTCCCCGGCAGGCGCTGCTGATGACGGTGGTGCGCGACCTCAACAATGAGGGCCACACCATCCTGACGGTGAAGACCGACAAGGGCGATCTCATCCTGGACAATCTGGTCGACGAGATTCGCCCCTGGAACGCAACCGGCTATTATTTCCTGAAACGGCAGTCGCAGCAGAACCCGAACATCTGGGTTTCGCTCAACCAGCGAGGCGGCACGCCGAAAACCTGAGGTGTCGCCAGGGCTCTCAGACTAAGCGGCCGAACTTTGCGCCTTTCCTGGAACTGCTCCCGCTGCGGCCAGCCTACTGGTTGCAGGACGGCTCGCCCTCTTGCCCGCAAGACGGCTTCTTCTTGAACTCCTCGGGCTGCGGCAGACGCCGCTCCTGCGGCTGCTGCAGACGCCGCTCCTGCATCTGCGGTCTCGGCTGCGCTTCCTCCGGCCTCCGCTCCAGTCTTTGCGGCCGCAGCGCCTGCTCGCTCGGCCTTTCCTGCCCGAACTGGCGCTGTGCATTCTCGTTCGGCCTGTTGACCCTGAAGTTGCGCTGGACGTCGACCTCCGGGCCGGCGGACCCTCCTTCGTTCTGCAGCCTGCGGAACTTCCTGCCCCTGTCGCTCCGGTTGGGCGAACCCTGATCGCTCGGTTCGACGATGGCCTGGCCGGAGGAGAAATCCCTGCGCATCAGCTTCCTCGGCCTGCCATTGGTCCGATCGGAGAACACGTCCGGATTGTTGTTCTGGAACCGCTCCCTAGCGCTCGGCCGGTTCTCGGCCGGCATGCCGTTGACGGTCGGCAGCCTGCGGAATTTCCTGCTCTTTTTGTTTGCGCCGGCCGAGCCCTGATCGCCTGGCTCGACAACGGACCGGCCCGCGGACAGGTCCTTGCGCGTCAGCTTCCTCGGCTTGCCGCTGCTCTCATCGGAGAAGGCGTTCGGATTGTTCTTCCGGAATCTCTCCCGCGCGCTCGGCTGGTTCTCGGCCGGTATGCCATTGACGGTCGGCAGCTTGCGGAGCTTGCGATTCTTGCCCTGGGCATTACCGGCTCCGATCTGCTCGTTACCCTGGCCGGTAACGGCGGCGCCGGTATTTCCGCCCGCCGCGTTCCGCTTACTCAGCAGTTTACTCGACTTGTTGCCAGGCAAGTTCTGGTCGTCGAGCGCCGGCTTGCCATTGACGAGCGGGAGCCTCTTGCCGTTCGCTCCGGGCAGGGCATGGTCGCGCGACAGCTTGCCGGTCCGGGTCTCCGACTGCGGAATAGCGGTGCCGGGCTGCTGGCCCTGGATGACGCGCTGGCCGGGCTTCGGCGGCAAGCTGACCTGTCTCTGGCCGCCCGGTTGCTGATTGGTGATCTGACGGGACAAGGCCGCCTTCTTCTGCAGCGGCGGCGGCAGCGCGACCCTGGCCGCCAGCGCATCCGCGCGGGCACCAACGGCGCCTCCGGTCGTCTGCCGGCCAGTGGTACGGCCACCCTGAACACCGGCGCCTGGCTGCGCGGCCTGATTGATGGTTTCGTTCTTGATCGTCGTGTTGATGTTGTTGATGACGGTCGTGTTGTGGATGTTGTTGAAAATGATGTCGTTCGGCGGCGGCACGATGCGGCGTGGCGGGTTGATGAACACGGGTATCGGCACGAATACCGGCGTCGGCAGGACGAAGACATCGACCGGCGGCGGCGGTGGCTCAAGCACGATGAAATCCGGCGGCGGCGGCGGCAGGAAGATCACCGTGATCGGCGGTGGCGGCGCGAAATCGAAATCGTCGAAAAAGATTACTGGACGGTCGACATAGATAATTTCCTCGGGCGGCGGCGGCGCCACGTCGTAGACGATGACGGTAAAGCTCTCCGGCGGCTCCAGCTCGGCGTCGAAATGCTCCAGCCGGCGGCGCGCGTCCCAGGCATGCGGGCCGTGCGGGTAGCGCTCCAGATACGACCAGTAGGCTTCCGGCGTGTCCTGCTCCCAGGTCTCGCGCCAGGTGATCGCTTCGCGTCGCGCGGCGATGATGGCGCGCACGCGCTTGGCCATCGGATCGTGCGGATAGGCGTCGAGGAAATCCTCGTAGCCGCGCATCGTGTCGCGATCGAGGGCGGCAACATAGGCGTCATGCGCGTCGAAATCGCGGATCGGCCTGGTTCGCGCCGCCCGGGTCTCCGCGGCCGAAACCTTGGGCGGAGGAGCATCCGCGCTGCGTTCGAAGAAGACGAAGGGCGCGTCGATCTTCGAAGCGCTCCATGGCAGTTCCCCGCCTTGGGTGACTTCGCTGACACGCAGGCGCGTGCGGTCGAACACGTCCTGCAGCGATAGGCCGCCTTCGCGCATCATCTCGGCAAGCGCCTTGGCGTAGGCTCCGTAGGGGCCCTTGCCCTCCGGCGCGACGGTTCCCGGAGCGGCATTGAAGGCGACCAGCATGTTCGGATCGGGATCGACCAATGCAAGGCCACCGGCCAGCGGCTCCTTCCACTTCGGGAAGGAATTTGGCCGCGCCGCATCAAGCACGACGATATTGACCTTGGTCGGCAACCCGGACAGCGGCCTGGTGATATCGGAAATCCGCATCGCCTGAAGCGGGACATCGTTTGGATTGGCGATCTGAGCATCGACCGGAAGGAAGTAGTTCTCGCCCTCGAACTGCACGCCATGGCCGGCGAGATAGACGAAGACGACGGCATCGGGGCCGGCGGCGGACACCTTTCTCATGAAATCGCGGAACGCGCCGCGCAGCGAGTCTTGATCCACGTCACGCGCGCCGACCACGTCGAACCCAGCGGCCTGCAATGTCTGTCCGATCAAGCCGGCGTCATTGGCCGCCGTCGCGAGCTCTCCGGTCTCATAGGCGCCGTTGCCGATGACGAAAGCCAGCCGCTTCTCGCCTTGCGCAAGCGCTCCGGTTGCGGCGCTGACCACGAAAAAGATGAGAATGACGACGAGACCAAGGAATTTCTGAAGCGTCCGCATTGCAGTCCGCAATCCGCTATCCGTGTCCGTCGTCCCTTCAGCCTAACAACGCGGAGGGGTCGAAATGTTTCCCGAAGCGGACAAAATAAAGAGACGCAACACGGCGGCTTTGGGGCGCAATTTCGTCGAAAGAACCGAGGCTTCACAAATTTCCGCGAACCAGCGGCATTGGACTACCGGCGTCGCCTCGGTTTCTCCAGCAAAGCGACTGCCTCGACATGGGGCGACCACAGGAACTGGTCAATCGGCGTAACGGCCTTCAGCGTGTAGCCGCCATCGATCAGTATCCTTAGATCCCGCGCGAGCGTCACCGGATTGCAGGAAACGGCGGCGACCAGCGGCACGTCGGAACGGGCGATCTGCTTCGATTGATCCTCGGCGCCGGCGCGCGGCGGATCGAAGACCAGGCCGTCGAATGCGTTCAGCTCCTTGAAGGTCAGCGGTCGGCGGAACAGATCGCGGCGTTCGCTGGTCACCCGCTTCAGGCCGCTGGCGAAGCGGAAGGCGCGGTCGAGCGCGGCAAGCGCTGCGGCATCGCCTTCGACGGCATGAACCTCGGATTTCGCGCCAAGCCGCAGCGCGAAACTGCCGCAACCGGCAAACAGGTCCGCGACCTTCTTCGCGCGCGACAGATGCTGGCCGACAAGGCTCGCCATAGTCTGCTCGGCGGCTTCCGTCGCCTGCAGGAAGGCGCCCGGCGGCACGGCGACGGCGACCGATCCGAACTGCACCACCGGCTTCTTCGGCTCGACAATGATCTCGCCGTCGACGGAAAGCCTCGCCAGGCCTTCGGCCATGACGAAGTTGGAGGCTATGCGGCGCTGGTTGTCGCCCTGCTTGCCGGCATCATGGACGGCAATGTCGAGGCCGGACGCGGTGACGGTCACCGTCATATGGAATGCTTTCGGCGTCGCGCAGATCAGGTCGGCCAACGCGCGCAATTTATCGAGCGCCGAGACGATCGCCGGAAGCGAGATCGGGCATTCCTCGATCGGGATGATCTCGGAGGAAAGCGCGCGCACGAAGCCGAGTTGCATGCCGGCCTCCGTGCGCCTGGCGCTGAACGTGACGCGGCGGCGGCTGTGCGGCGCGCAAGGCACCAGCGCAGCGATTTCGCAAGCGATGCCCTTGCCCTTCAACGCCTGCACGACTTTCTCGCGTTTCCATTGCCGGTAGGCTTCGGCCTCGTAATGCTGGAGCGCGCAGCCGCCGCATTCGGTGAAATGCCGGCAGGCCGGGTCGATCCTGAGCGGCGAGGCTTCCAGCACCGACATCAGCGTAGCGCGGTCCTTCTGGCGCGCGGCAGTGACGGTTTCACCCGGCAGCGTGAACGGAATGAAGACCTCCCCGCCCTCGGCATTGGCGATGCCGTCGCCCTGCGAGCCCAGCCTCGCGATGGTGAAGCGTGTGCTCATCGCGCGTCCTTCATGGCGGCGAGCAGGAACTCGCGGTTGCCGTCGCCGCCTTCGATCGGCGACGGGTGGAGACCCAGCACGCGCCAGCCGGGGACGCCGGCAAGCCAGTCATGCAGGCTTTCGGCGATGCGCTCGGCATCGCTTGGATCCTTGAGCAGGCCGCCCTTGCCGATCGCCTCGCGGCCGGCCTCGAATTGCGGCTTGACCAGAAGAATTGCCTTGGCGCCCTCGCCCGCCAATGCCAGCGCCGGTGGCAGCGCCAGTTTCAGGGAGATGAAGCTGACGTCGCAAACCAGGAAGCCGGGAATGCGGCCGCCGAGATCGGCTGCCGTCAAATCGCGGGCATTCAACCCTTCGATCACCGTCACGCGCTGGTCGCCGGCGATGTCTGGGTGGATCTGGCCGTGGCCGACATCGATTGCCGTGACATGCGTTGCGCCGCGTTTCAGCAGCACCTGGGTGAAGCCGCCGGTCGAGGCGCCGATATCGAGCGCCACGCTGCCGGAAGGATCCAGGCCGAAACGGTCGAGGCCGGCGATCAGCTTCAGCGCCGCGCGCGACACATAAGCCCGCGCCGGATCGTTGATCGCCACGGCGCAATCCGGCGCGACGGGCTGGCCGGGCTTGCGGGCAACGATGCCGTCAACCGTGACCGTGCCGCGCTCGATCGCGTCGCGGGCACGCGAGCGGCTGGCGAACAGGCCGCGCCCGACGAGCAATTCGTCGAGCCGCTGGCGCTGGCTGGCTGGCTGAGCGGAATTCATCGGCCTTCATTGGCGAAAGCCGGGCGCGAACGCAATGGGTTGAATAAGGGGCGAGAGGCTGCAGAATGCCGACAGGAGCGGGCCGTTCATCAGTCGGTGGAGGTGGCAATGCTGAAGGGTACCTGTCATTGCGGCGCGGTCCATTGGACGCTTGAGGGCGATCCCGGTGGGATAACCGCCTGCAATTGCACGCTCTGCCGCCGCTACGGCGCGCTCTGGGCCTATGACTATGTCGACGAACGCATTCGCGTCGCCGGGCCGGTGAAGTCCTATACACGCGCCGAGGTGGCCCAGCCCGTGCTGGAAATCCTGTTCTGTCCGACCTGCGCCTGCGTGGTCGCCTGGCGCGGCCTGCGTTCCAGCAAGAGCGGCCGCACGCGCATCGCCGTCAATGTCAGGCTGGCGCCGCCGGAGGAAGTCGCCGACCTGCCGATCGACCATTTCGACGGCCTCGACACGTTTGACGACCTGCCGCGCGACGGCCGCTGCGTGCGCGATATGTGGTTTTAAAAAACAGTCCGTGAAACCGGGCGCTCGACGGCCGGCATCAGGCCATCTTTGCCGGAGGCCTCCTTGCGCGGCGCCTCGGCCGGGGCCGGCGCAGCTTGTGTCGCTTGCGGCAGCACGACGAGCTGGGGCGCCTGCTTATAGGAGAAGCCGCCGCGAATGTTGCCCATCTTGCCGGCGACGATATCCAGCACCGCCTTTTCGAGATTGCGGTCGTAGCGCGTTTCGGCCGCCGCGGGCGCCGCCATGGCTGCCAAAAGGGCCATGCCACAAAGGAACGACTTCATTGTTCTTATCCCCTGCCTAGGACCAAGGTCTTAGCAGGGCGCCGTTGAAAATCGGCCAAGAGACAGGGTAAGCGAACCACCAAACGGGAGCGTTAACAAATACTTACAGAATAAAGCCGGCAAACGGATTCAGCGCGTTGAGATTTCGATTCAGGCGCGCTGCGCCTGGGTGCCGTGGCCGAGCGCAGCGAAGACGGTGCGCACGATGCCCGCCGAGTCCAGGCCGGCATCGGCATACATCTTTTCGGGCTTGGCATGGTCGGCAAACGCATCCGGCAGCACCAGCGGGCGCACCTTGAGGCCGTTTTCGAGCAGGCCTTCATGGGCAAGGAAATGCAGCACCTGGCTGGCGAAGCCGCCAATGGCGCCCTCCTCCACCGTCACCAGCACTTCATGCGAGCGGGCGAGCCGCCGGATGAGATCTTCGTCCAGCGGCTTGGCGAAACGGGCGTCGGCGACGGTGGTGGACAGGCCCGCCGCGCTGAGTTCCTCGGCTGCCAAAAGGCAATCCTGCAGCCGCGTGCCGAAGGAAAGCAGGGCGACCTTGGCGCCCTCCTTCAGGATGCGGCCCTTGCCGATTTCGAGCAGCGCGCCACGCTCCGGCATGTCGACGCCGACGCCATTGCCGCGCGGATAGCGGAAGGCGATCGGGCCATCATCATATGACGCGGCGGTGCGCACCATATGGCGCAGCTCCGCCTCATCCGCCGCTGCCATGACGACGAAGCCGGGCAGCGTCGCCAGGAAGGTGGTGTCGAATGCACCGCAATGGGTTGCGCCGTCTGCGCCGACGAAGCCGGCACGGTCGATCGGGAAACGCACCGGCAGCTTCTGGATCGCCACGTCATGGACGACCTGGTCGTAAGCGCGCTGCAGGAAGGTGGAATAGATGGCAGCGAAGGGCTTGTAGCCTTCGGTGGCCAGCCCCGCGGCGAAAGTCACCGCATGCTGCTCGGCAATGCCGACATCGAAAGTCCGCTTCGGAAACACCTCGCCAAAGAGGTCGAGGCCGGTGCCGCTCGGCATGGCGGCGGTGATGGCGACGATGCGGTCGTCCTCGCGCGCCTCCTGGATCAGGCTCTCGGCGAAGACCTTGGTGTAGGCTGGCGCGTTGGCCGGCGCCTTGGCCTGCGCGCCGGTGATGACGTCGAATTTGTTGACGCCGTGATATTTGTCGGCCGCGGCCTCCGCCGGCGCATAGCCCTTGCCCTTCTGGGTCACGACATGGATCAGCACCGGGCCTTTGCCGTTGTCGCGCACGTTTTTCAGCACCGGGATCAGGTGTTCGAGATTATGCCCGTCGATCGGGCCGATGTGATAGAAGCCGAGCTCCTCGAACAGCGTGCCACCGGTGACGTAGCCGCGCGCATGCTCGACGGCGCGGGTGATGGCGCGGTCGGCGCGCTTGCCGAGATAGGATGTCAGCTTCTTGCCGAAATCGCGCAGGCCCAGATAGGCCTTGCCGGAGGCGAGTCGCGCCAGATACGCGCTCATCGCGCCGGTCGGCGGCGCGATCGACATGTCGTTGTCGTTGAGGATGACGATCAGCCGGGCATCGAGCGCGCCGGCATTGTTCAGCGCCTCGAAGGCCATGCCGGCCGACATCGAGCCATCGCCGATGACGGAAATGACATTGTTGCGGCTGCCCGACAGGTCGCGCGCCATGGCCATGCCGAGGCCGGCCGAAATCGAGGTCGAGGAGTGCGCGGCGCCGAACGGGTCGTATTCGCTCTCGGCCCGCCGCGTGAAACCGGAGAGACCGCCTTCCTGGCGCAGCGTGCGGATGCGGTCGCGGCGGCCGGTCAGGATCTTGTGCGGGTAGGCCTGGTGGCCGACATCCCAGATCAGCCGGTCCTGCGGCGTGTTGAAGACGTAGTGCAACGCAACGGTCAATTCGACCACGCCGAGGCCGGCGCCGAGGTGGCCGCCAGTCTGCGACACGGCGTCGATCAGTTCGGCGCGCAGCTCCGCGGCAAGCTGCGGCAGCGCGCCCTCGTCAAGCGTCCGCAAATCCGCCGGAATGCGGACCTTGTCGAGCAGCGGCGTGTCTGGCTTCACTCGGGCGCGTCCTGCCTCAATCGATCGAACACGGCGCTACCAGCGAATTGCGCCATAATCATGCGCGGGAATAGGCCGCCGGCAGGCGAATGTAAATGCGCGTCAGTGACGCGCAGCCTTCGCCCACCTTAACCTTCGGGCAGCGGGATGAACTCTTCCTCATCGCCAGGAACGATATCGAAGCGGCCTGTCTTCCATTCCTGCTTGGCCTGCTCGATACGTTCTTTCGAGGACGCGACGAAATTCCACCAGATGTAGCGCTTGGAGCCCAGCGAGGCGCCGCCGAACAGCATGAAATGCGCGCCGCGCTCGGAGGAAACGACGATTTCCTCGCCCGGCTTGAACACCAGAAGCCGCTCGGCCGGGAAAACATCGCCGGCGATCGAGACGTCGCCGTCCAGCGTGTAGATGGCGCGCTCCTCGGCATCGGCCGGGATTTTCAGGCTGGCACCCGATGCCAGGCGCAGGTCGGCGTAAAGCGTGTCCGAGGCGGTCGCGACCGGCGAGCGCAGCCCCGAAAACTCGCCGATGACGACGCGGCCGCTAACGCCGTCGGCATCGATCTCGGGCAAGCGGGCCACCGACGTGTTGGCGAACACCGGGGCGACTTCTTCCTTGCCGTCCGGCAGCGCGAGCCAGGTCTGCAGGCCGGAGACCGACATCGGCGCGCCGCGCAACTCTTCCGGCGTGCGCTCGGAGTGAACGATGCCGCGGCCGGCGGTCATCAAATTCACGTCGCCCGGCGCGATCACCATTTCGGTGCCGAGCGAGTCGCGATGCCTGATCCTGCCGTCGAACAGATAGGTGACGGTGGACAGCCCGATATGCGGATGCGGGCGCACGTCGAGCGCGTGGCCGGCGCGCAGGATGGCAGGGCCCATGCGGTCGAAGAAGATGAACGGCCCGACCAGACGGCGTTTCGCCGTCGGCAGGGCGCGGCGTACCTCGAAACCGCCGATATCCTTGGCGTTGGGGATGACCATCAACTCGATCTGATCGCAGGCGAAGGCGTCACCGGGTTCGGGATCGTTTCCTGGAAAGAAGCTCATGTTGTCCCTTAGGCGAAGCGCAGCGCCGACCTGGCTTTCGCCTTGGCCGCCACTTCCTCGCGATTGCGTGGTTCCTGTGTCGTTTCAAGCGAATCCAGCAACTCGCGCGCCGCGGCGGCAATCGCCTCGACAGCATGGTGGAAGGCATGCTCGTTGCGTTTGGACGGCTTGGTCGAGCCGCTCAGCTTACGGACGAACTGAAGCGCGGCGTCATGCACTTCGTCATTGGTCGCCGGCGGTTCGAAATTGGCCAAGGTCTTGATGTTGCGGCACATGGCTTGAACTCCTTACCTGCTTTCTCTGCCCCACCCTTTGTCAACTATTCCGCGTCGAGCGGTTCCGTTCCAACCGGCTTGCCGTCGCGCGACAGCCTGATCTTCTCGACCTTGTCCTCGGCCGCCTTCAGCAGCCGGTCGCAATGGGCCTTGAGCGCTTCGCCGCGCTCATAGATCTTGATTGACTGGTCGAGCGGGACGTCGCCGCGCTCCAGATCGTCGACGATCTTCTCCAGCGCGTCGAGCGCCTGTTCGAAGCTCATCGCCTTGACGTCCTCATTGCCTTCGACAGCCATGCTTTATCCCTTCATCAGCCGCCCGACATGGGCGGCGACCGAAAATGCCAGTCCCTGCAGATCGTAGCCGCCTTCCAGCAGGCTGACGAGCCTATTGCGGCTGTGGCGGCCGGCGCGCTCCATCAGCTGGCCGGTCGCCCAGTCGAAATCATCCTCGGTCAGGTTGATCTCGGCGAGCGGGTCGCGGTGGTGCGCGTCGAAGCCGGCGGAAATGATGATCAGGTCCGGCGCGAACGCATCGATGGACGGCAGCACGCGCGACAGGAAGGCGTCGCGGAACAGATCGCTGCCGGTCTGCGGCGCGAGCGGGGCGTTGACGATGTTGCCGGCGCCGGTTTCGCTCTTCGCCCCGGTGCCCGGGTAAAGCGGCATCTGGTGCGTCGAGCAGTAGAGCACCGACGGATCGTCCCAGAAAATGTCCTGCGTGCCGTTGCCGTGGTGGACGTCCCAGTCGACGATGGCGACGCGTTCGGCCTGATGCTTCTTCTGCGCATAGCGGGCGGCGATGGCCGCCGTATTGAACAGGCAAAAACCCATTGCCGTCGCCTTTTCGGCATGGTGGCCGGGCGGGCGGGCGGCGACGAAGGCATTGGCGGCGCGGCCCTCGAAGACGTCGTCTACCGCCGCATTGGCGCCGCCGATCGCCGTCACCGCGGCCTGCCAGCTCTTCGGGCTGGCGCTGGTGTCAGCATCGATCGAGGCGATGCCGCTCTGAGGGATCGCCGCTCGCACGCGTTCGACGAAGTCCTCGGGATGCGCGTAAAGGATAGTCGCCTCGTCACCTTCCGGCGCCTTGACGCGGTCGAGCGCCGAAAAAGCCTCGTCGTCCAGCACGCGTTCGATGGCGCGCAGGCGATCGGGCCGCTCGGGGTGGCCGGGCGGCGTGATGTGTTCCAGGAAGATCGGGTGCGTGTAGAGACGGGTGGCCATGGCGCCTAATCTAGGCACCCGCGACGTGGATGACCATGTTTGGAAGCCGAATGGCTGGGGAAAATTGCGCCTTGCCATGTCGCCCGCGCCATTGGCGCTGCCCAAGCTTCGCGGTAAGGTCGCCTCGCTGCCTGGTGCCCGCGACGCGGGAGAATCGGGAACACGGTTGAACTCCGTGGCGTGCCCAACGCTGTGAGGGGGACCGCGCCGGCAAAGCCACTGTCGATGACGGGAAGGCGCCGGATGCGGGACGATCCCGAGCCAGAAGACCGGCCTGGCAGACATGGTCATCCGCTTGGTCAGGCGGGTGACTGCTTGTCGCAAGGGGAAAAGCGATGACGGCAGCAGCGATCGCCGCAAGCGGCGATGACTTTGACCAATTTGCGCGCGACGCCGTCTACCGGGCGATGTTCACCAGGCGCGACGTGCGCAGCCATTTTATCCCGGACGATCTCGATGACGGTGTGCTGGCGCGCTTGCTCACCGCCGCCCACCATGCGCCGTCGGTCGGCTATATGCAGCCGTGGAACTTCATCGTCATTCGCGATGCAGCAAGGCGGCGGCAGGTGCGCGACCTGTTCCTCGCCGCGCGCGAGCAGGAACTGCCGGCGATCGAGGCGGAGCGGCAGGCGCTCTACCGCAAGCTCAAGCTCGAAGGCATCTGCGAAGCTGCTCTCAATCTGTGCATCACCTGCGACCGGCAGCGATCAAAGGACTCGCCGCTGGGGCGCTGGCACAATCCGGAAATGGACCTCTACAGCACCGTCTGCGCCGTGCAGAATTTCTGGCTGGCGGCGCGAGCCGAAGGCGTCGGCGTCGGCTGGGTCAGCATCATCGAAACCGAAGCGCTCAAGCAGCTTCTGTCAATTCCAGAACATGTCACGCCGATCGCCTATCTCTGCGTCGGCCGCGTTTCGGCCTTCGCGCCGAGGCCGGACCTCGAAGCGCATGGCTGGGGCAAGCGCCTGCCGCTGCCGGAACTGGTGATGAGCGAGACGTTTCGCGGCGCCGGCGAAGCGCCGCTCAAATCGGCGATAGCAAGGCTTGGCTGTCCGCCAAAGCCCTGATCGGCCGGCCGCTGATCAAGCGGCCCGGGGCGTATCCCAGCGCGAGCCGCCACCGACGGAGCCCAGCGCCTTGTCGCGCAGTTCCCTGAACTTCGAGGATGCCTCGGCCAGCCGGCCGTCCCATTCGGGGTTGGGGACCTGGCCCTCGATGGCTTCGAAATAGACCTGCATCAGGGAGGCGATCGCAAAAGGCTCGATGAAGGCTGCCTTGAAGGCCCAGGCAAAGACGATTGCCAGCACGAAAGCCCAGCCGGCAAGCTGACCCGGCATGACCCAAAGGATCGCGGCGGCAGGCGCCAGCATCAACAGGAAGATGACGAAGGACACGCCCCACATGATCACCGCCAGCCAGACGGCATTCTTGACCATGTGCTTGCCGTTCTGCGCGTAAAGCACGACGCCTTGCCGCGCCGTCTCGAAAGGCGAGCTCGAATTGATGCGGATGTTGTAACCGAGGATGATCTCGTCGACATAGGTCAGCGACAGGCGGATGACGGTGTTGATGAAGCTGACCAGCCCGCTCAGGCCCGGAATGGGCAGGAAGGCGGCGATGCCGCCGATCAGGCCGGTGATGGCGCGGATGGCGCCCTTGACCAACTGGTCGACGACGAAAAGGATGTTGGCCTCGGCGAAACGCTGGGTCACCACTTCCTTCGCGTAGGCGATCTGGCCCTGGCCGTCGGGAACGTCACGGCCGTCGATCAAATGCACCATGACGGCGATATGGCCGGCCTTGAGCACGTAGAGGATGTATTCGCGGATCCAGTAGACGGCGATCGAGACGACGCCGAAGCCGACCACGCCGCCCCAGAGCGCAAATGACGTCGGGCCGTCAGGATCGGTCGAGATGTGGCCGACGCCGTAGCCGACGCTGGCGCCCGTGCCGGTCGCCATGATGTAGGCGATCGTGATGCCGAAATAGACGATCATGCGAAAGACGATGAACGGCCATGTCCGCATCATGATGGACACCGACCTGGCGATGCTGAAGTCCCACATGCCCCGACTCTCCAACCCTCGCGCATGACCCCGAAAATCGGAATCGATTTTCGGAGAAGGATCATGCGCTGAATCAAGTTTTTACAGCGTCCTTTGCGCGTTCAAAGAACGCGCGGTGCTATAGTAGGTGGCGCAGAAGGATGCGCTCGCCCCATTGATTGTCAATCGCGGCAGGGTTGCGCTGGCCCGAAACCGGTGCACAACGCGGTGGCTTGGTTACCCAAGCGTGCCCTCAAAGCTTCTTTCGCAAGCCTTCGAGCAGTTGCTTGAACGCCGCGATCGCCTTCTTCGACGTCGCTTCGGGATCTTTCGAATTGGCGATGCGCTGCGCGGCCTGGCTGCTGGCGCCGTTGATAAGCCGCGCGGCGGTCTCGGGATCGAAATCGGGAACGACGACGCCTTCCTCCTGCAGCCTGGTCAGATGATCCGTCATTGACGCGGTGCAGGCGTTGGCGTTCGGCCACTGCGCCGGATCGCCGAGCACGGCCGGGCCGTCGCGGAACATGATGCGCTGGATCTCCGGCTCCAGCGCCATCTCGATATAGGTGGTGCATTCGTCGACGAAGTGCCGCCAGCGGGTCGGTGCTTTCGAAGCCACCTCGTTGACACGCACGGCCATCTCGCCGTCGATTTCGGCGATCACCGCCTGCAGCAGCCCTTTCTTGTCGCCGAAATGATGGTAGAGCGCGCCGCGCGTCAGGCCGGCCGAAGCGGTGAAATCGTCCATCGAGGCCTCGGCATAGCCGATCGTGCCGAAGGCGTGGCGGCCGGCCGCGATCAGCTTGGCGCGTGTCTCAGCGATCATCTCCTTGCGCGGTCTGTGCATGGCTCTGGACCTATTAACATACGCATCGTATGCCAATTGACATACGCAACGTATGAACTATCTGACACTCATACGCTGCGTATGTAATCGCAGCGCCTTCCCTTGTCGAGGAGCAGGATCATGCGAAACCCATATTCGGACATCTTTCGGGCTCCCGGCACGAAAGGCTTTGCCGCCGCTGCCTTCATCGCGCGGTTGCCGATCGCCATGGCGCCGATCGGCATCGTGGCGATGCTGTCGCAGACGCATGGCGAATACTGGCTGGCCGGCGCGGTTTCCGCGACCTATGCGCTGGTCAACGCTTTCCTGTCGCCGCAAGTGTCGCGGCTGGTGGACCGGCGCGGCCAGACAGCGGTGGCCGCGCCGATGACGCTTGTCTCGGTGCTTTCCTTCGCGACATTGACCGTGGCGGCCAACCAGCACTGGCCAGTCTGGACCTTGTTCGGGTCGGCGCTGCTTGCCGCCGCCATGCCCAGCATCCCGGCTCTGGTCAGGGCGCGCTGGACCGAGATCTTTCGCGATCGTCCCGAGCTCAACACCGCCTTCGCCTTCGAATCGGCCGCTGACGAACTGGTCTATATCGCCGGCGCCTCGCTGTCGGTGGGCTTGAGCGCGGCGCTGTTTCCCGAAGCCGGCATGGTCGTCAGCACATTGCTGCTTGCGCTCGGCTCGGCGGCATTCCTGCTCCAGCGCACGTCCGAGCCGCCCGTCCGCCCGGCGGGGCATGGCGCGGCCAGTTCTGCGATCCGCCTGCGGCCGGTCCAGATCATCACCTTCGCGCTGATCTTCGTCGGCGCGACCTTCGCCACCACGGAAGTCACCACCGTCGCCATCACCAAGGAGCTCGGCCAACCGCAAGCGGCGAGCCTCGTCATCGGCGTCTATGCGCTTGGATCCTTCGTGCTCGGCATCATCGTCGGCGCGCTCAGCCTGAAGGCGCCGCTGCAGCGGCAATTGGCGCTCGCGGTCACCGTCCTTGCGATCAGCACGCTGCCGCTGCTCTTCGCCGACACCGTGCCGACGCTGGCGCTTGCCGTCTTCGTCAGCGGCGTCGCGATCTCGCCGACCTTCATCACCGCCTTCGGCCTGATCGAACGCCACGTGCCGCCGGCAATGCTGACCGAAGGCGTCACCTGGGTGACGACCGGCATCGGCATCGGCATGGCGCTGGGCTCCTTCGCCGCCGGCTGGATGGTCGACAATTTCGGTCCGCAGAGCGGGTTCTTTGTGTCCGTCGCGGCAGGCGCGATCGCTCTTGCCACCGTGCTCGCCGGCCAATGCCGGCTGGCGACGGGTGATTGCGACGTGGATCGGGGCGAGGCGGCAGTGCCCGCAGAGTGATGGTTGGGAGCGTTCCGACACTCGTTTCGCAAACGTTTGGAATTGTCCGAGCCTCCGCGACGTCGTCATCCACGGGCGGAGCGACGCGAAGCGGAGCGCAGACCCGAGGATCCATTCCGTTACCTTGATCGTAGAGCGCAGCGGAGCAGAATTCTGAACCGTCGCAGCGCGTCGAAGTCACGGAATGGATCCTCGGGTCTTCGCGCGTCGCTTCGCTCCTTGCTTCGCCCGTGGATGACGAAGTCGCGAGGGCGTTAGCCAGCTACAAAATTTCTGTCTTGGCGATATGAATGCCAAAGCCCTCGAGACCGACATAGTGGCGCTCGCGCGAGGCGATCAGGTTGATCGAGGAAATGCCGAGATCCTTCAGGATCTGCGCGCCGAGGCCGATCTCGCGCCATTCGTTCTCGCGGCGACGGGCTTCCTCATGGTCCTCGCGGTCGCCGCTTGCCGGCCGCTTGCGCTCCTGATGGGCGACGCCGACCGAGCCTTCGCGCAGATAGACAATAACGCCGCGCCTGCGCTCGCCCATCGCCTTCATGATGCCGTCGAGCCGATGGCTGGTGCCGAAGACGTCGGTGACTACGTCTTCGGAATGCAGCCGCACCGGCACCTGCTCGCCGTCACGGATATCACCGAAGACAACGGCGACATGATGCATGGAATCCCAGGGCAGCGTGTAGGTGAAGACCTGCGCCTTGCCGCCAAGCGTCTCGATGTCGGAACAGGCGACGCGTTCGACCAGCGTTTCCTTGCGCTGGCGATAGGCTATGAGGTCGGCGACCGACACCTGCTTCAGGCCATGTTCTTCGGCGAAGGCCTGCACTTGCGGACCGCGCTTGACGGTGCCGTCGTCGTTAACCAGTTCGGAAATGACGCCGACCGGCGGCAGACCGGCGAGCTTGCAGAGATCGACGGCGGCTTCCGTATGGCCCGAGCGCATCAGCACGCCGCCTTCGCGCGCGATCAGCGGGAAAATGTGGCCGGGACGCACGAAGTCGGAGGCGCCGACATTGCCGTTGGCGAGGTTGCGCACGGTGAGCGTGCGGTCGTCGGCTGAAATGCCGGTCGTGGTGCCGTGCTTGAAATCGACGCTGACCGTGAAGGCGGTGGTGTGGGCGGAGTCATTGTCCGTCACCATCGGCGCGAGGTTCAGCCGCCTGGCGTCTTCGCGCAGCATCGGCGTGCAGACGATGCCGGAGGTGTTGCGCACGATGAAGGCCATCTTTTCCGGTGTGCAGTGGACAGCCGCGACGATCAGGTCGCCCTCGTTCTCGCGCCCGTCATCGTCCATGACGACGACGATCTCGCCGCGCTCGAAGGCGCGGATCGCTTCGACGATCTTCTTCTGGTCGTATGGCATGGAACGCTCGCTTTGCTCGCAGGGGAGTAGGGGAATAAGGCAGTAGGGCAGTAGGGGAAAGGAAATTCTTGGCTGCTTCGGCGGAGCTGCTTAACATACTGCCATACTGCCATACTGCCCTACTGCCCTACTCCCCTCCCTTTCCTGTCTGTCCTCGATGCCGCAGATAATGATCTGCAATCGCGCAGGCAACCATGGCCTCGCCGATCGGCACGGCGCGAATGCCGACGCATGGGTCGTGGCGGCCCTTGGTCATCACCTCGACGTCCTTGCCGTCCTTGTCGATCGACTGGCGCGGGGTCAGGATCGAGGAGGTCGGCTTGACGGCGAAGCGGGCGACGATCGCCTGCCCGGTCGAGATGCCGCCGAGGATGCCGCCGGCATTGTTGGACAAGAACACGGGCTTGCCGTCATTGCCCATGCGCATCTCGTCGGCGTTCTGCTCGCCGGTGATGCGGGCCGCTTCGAAACCGTTGCCGATCTCGACGCCCTTGACAGCGTTGATCGACATCAGGCCGGAAGCGATATCCTGGTCGAGCTTGGCATAGATCGGCGCGCCGAGGCCGGCCGGCACGCCGTCGGCGACAATCTCGATCACCGCGCCGACCGAGGAGCCGGCCTTGCGGACGCTGTCGAGATAGGCGGTGAACACCGGGACCGATGCCGGATCGGGGGTGAAGAAGGGGTTTTCGGCGTCGCCGACGAAATTCCAGTTCCAGTTTGCGCGATCGATCGATTTCTCGCCCATCGAGACCAGCGCGCCGCGCACCACCATGCCGGGCACTATCCTGCGCGCCAGCGCGCCGGCCGCCACTCTGGCTGCCGTCTCGCGCGCCGAGGAGCGGCCGCCGCCGCGATGGTCGCGCAGGCCGTATTTGACGTCATAGGTGTAGTCGGCATGGCCAGGACGGTACTGGCGGGCGATCTCGCCATAATCCTTGGAACGCTGGTCGACATTCTCGATCAGCATCGAGACAGGCGTGCCGGTGGTGATCATCGTCTCGCCGTCCTCGTCGAGGATGAAGCCGGACAGGATCTTGACCTCGTCCGGCTCGCGGCGCTGGGTGACGAAGCGCGACTGGCCGGGCCGGCGGCGGTCGAGCTCGGCCTGGATGTCCTCGCGCCTGAAGCGGATGCCGGGCGGGCAGCCGTCGACAACGCAGCCGAGCGCCGCGCCATGGCTTTCACCCCAGGTGGTGACGCGAAAGAGATGGCCGAATGTGTTGTGAGACATGAAGGTTTGTCCTGCCCGGCGGCGAGCCGCTAAGGCTGCGTTCTATTGGCGTTTTCCACAGTGGTCAAACGGTGATCGGATGCATCAAACTGTGATATTGCGGATTTAGTTTTGACACATTCGGTTGGTTTCTGCTCTCTTCCCATCCGCCGTTGAGGACCCGCCGCTGACCAACCGGCGCAATGACCAAAGAGGACGACGATGCGTACCCTGATCGGCGCTGCCTGCGCCATGTTGCTGATTTCCACCGCCGCCGCGTTCGCCGGCCAGACCGAAGGCCTGATCAAGAAGGTCGACAAGGACACGCTGACGCTGACGCTTGACGACGGCAAGGCCTACAAGCTCAACGCAGAGACCGATCTCGACTCGCTGAAGCCTGGCATGGACATCGTCCTCGCCTACGATGTGACGAATGGCGAGAATGTCGTGACGGATATGCAGTTGCCCGACAGCGACCAGAATTAGGCTCGCACGCGAGGTTCTGACCGCTGCGCTGCGTCGGCAAAGGACGACCTTAGAAATTGGCCGAAACGCCGAAAGCTTCGTCATTCTAGGGCGAAGCAAGGAGCGGAGCGACGCGCGCAGACCCTAGAATCCATGCCGTTACGTCGAGGCTTCGCAGCGGTGCTAAACAACCTCTGTTCTGCACCGTTTTTACCATTTAGCTGGGGTCACGGCATGGATTCTAGGGTCTCCGCGACGGAGCTTCGCTCCTGCTTCGCCCTAGAATGACGAAGCGGAGGCGCGTCTTCCTCACAGCCACTCCAGGCTGCGGCCCTCCAGCCGCAGCAGGCGGTCCTGCGGGACCTCGAGGCCGGCGGCTTCCTGCTTGGACAGGCCGGCAACGAAGCGGAAGAAGCAGCGTATGACGCCGCCATGGGTGACGCAGACCGTCGGCTGACGGAGCGCATCGAACCACGGCTTCATCCGCTCGAGCAGCATCTCGTAGCTTTCGGCGCCCTCGCCGGGCGGCTGGAAATCCCATTTGGCGGCGCGGCGGCCGTCGGTTGAACCCGGGGCACGCCTCTCGAGTTCGGCGAAGGTGAAGCCCTGCCAGTCGCCGAAGCTTATCTCCACCAGACGCGGATCGGTGCGGTAGGCGGCAGGATCGAGCCCCATCGCGGCGCGCATCAATTCCATCGTCTCGCGCGTGCGCCGCATCGGGCTGGCGACAAAATCGAAACCCTCGCCCTTGCCGATCAGCGCGGCCAGCCGCTTGCCGTTGCGCCTTGCCTGCTCGCGGCCGAATGCGTTGATGTCGGTGTCGGCCTGGCCCTGCAGGCGATGCTCGGCATTCCACTCGGTCTGGCCATGGCGCGCGATGTAGACGAGCGGGTACATCAGGTCTTCCGAGGTCGGGCCAGGGCCTGGGACGAATTAGGCGAAGCGGATTATTCCTTGACGGTCGAGATATCCGGCGCGTCGACCGCCTTCATGCCGACGACATGGTAGCCGGAATCGACATGATGGACCTCGCCGGTCACGCCACGCGACAGGTCAGACAGGAAGTAGACGCCCGAATCGCCAACCTCTTCCTGCGTCACCGTCTGCTTGAGCGGCGAATTGTACTCGTTCCACTTCAAGATGTAGCGGAAGTCGCCGATGCCGGAAGCGGCGAGCGTCTTGATCGGGCCGGCCGAAATCGCGTTGACGCGGATCTTCTTGGCGCCGAGGTCGACGGCGAGATAACGCACGCTCGCTTCGAGCGCCGCCTTGGCGACGCCCATGACGTTATAGTGCGGCATCACCTTCTCGGCACCGTAATAGGTCAGCGTCAAAAGCGAGCCGCCATCCGTCATCAGCGGCTCGGCGCGCTTGGCGATGGTGGTGAAGGAAAACACCGAAATGTCCATGGTGCGCAGGAAATTGTCGCGCGTCGTCTCGACATAGCGGCCGGTGAGCTCGTCCTTGTCGGAGAAAGCGATGGCGTGGACGAGGAAGTCGAGCTTGCCCCAGCGCTTGGCGATGTCGGCAAAGACGGCGTCCAGGCTATCGGGATCAGTGACGTCGCAATGGCCAGCGACATGCGCGTTGAGTTCGGCCGCCAGCGGCTCGACGCGCTTCTTGAAGGCCTCGCCCTGATAGGTCAGCGCGATTTCGGCGCCGTGATCGGCGCAAGCCTTGGCAATGCCGAAAGCGATCGACCGATTGTTGGCGACGCCCAGGATCAGGCCTCGCTTGCCGGCCATCAGGCCTTGTCCACCCGCCATGTGCGCGTTCTCCGCAAGAATGTCTGCTTTGTGGAGTGCCTATCGCACAGGCACAAAGCCCCTTCAAGCGTTGAAAACAGACTGACTGGCGGAGAAAATCGCCTCGATCAGCCTTTTCGGTTGCGCATCAAGGCCTCGAGATCGGCGTCTCCGCCTTCCGGCAGCATCAGCCGCACATGGGCGTAGAGGTCGCCGTGGCCGCCTGTTTTTTCCGGCAGGCCCCTGCCCTTCAGGCGCAGCACCTTGTCCGAGCTCGACCATGCAGGCACATTGACCGCAAGCTTGCCGGTCGGCGTCTCCACCGCCACCTTGGCGCCGAGCACGGCGTCGGCCAGATCGACAGGCAGGTCGACATGCAGGTCGCGGCCCTCGATGCGGTATCGCGAATGGCGGCGGATGTGGATCTTGACCAGCGCATCGCCCGGCTGGCCGGGCCCCTGCTCGCCCTGCCCCTTAAGGCGGATGGTCTGGCCTTCCTCGACATAGGCCGGAAGCTTGACCGCCATCTTGCGGCCGTCGGGGAACATCGCCGTCACCTTCTCGGCGGTGGCGGCTTCCTCGACGCTGATATCCAGCGTGACGTTCAAATCGGCGGCCTGGGCAGGCTGGCGACGATCGCCACCCCTGCCGGCGCCGCGCGCGCCGGAAAAGGCATCGCCGAAGATCTGGCTGAAGATGTCGCTGTTGCCGTCGAACGGATCGCCGCCCGGCCGGCCGCTGCGAAACTCGAAATGCGCGCCGCCCGGGCCTTGCTGGCGCCGGAAGCCGGCGAACGGGTCGCCGCCAGCCGCACCTTCGAAACCCTGGAATTTCGGCTTGCCGTCGGCGTCGATTTCGCCGCGATCGTAAGCGGCGCGCGTCTTCTCGTCGCCGACGATCTCGTAAGCCTGGTTGGCGGCGGCAAAACGGTCCTTCGCCTTCGGATCATTCGGATTCTGGTCCGGATGATATTTCTTGGCGAGCTTGCGGTAAGCCGATTTTATGTCCTTGGCCGATGCGTTCTTGGCAACGCCCAGCACCTCATAGGGGTCGCGCATGCTTCCTGCCTGCAAGAGGGAATGGATTTGTAGTCGCCCCCTATATGCGCTCGCATAGGAAGAAATTCCAGTGGCGCAAGGGCAATTTGCGCGAAACTCAGAGCGCCTTGAATTCCTGCATGCGCCAGCCGCCGGCGCCGGCCAGGCACAGCTCGCCCTGGTAGAGGGCAACGCCGTCGAAGCTCTCGCGCGTGGCGCTGAAACGGCGGCAGGTCAGCCCGCCATCCTTCAACTCCACCAGCTCGGTGATCGCGCCGCGCGACCCGGTGCCTGCGTTGGCCCATGGCACCGTCTGGCCGCCAAGCTCCTTGATGTCGGCGGAAGAGACAGCGTTGCCGATGGTGGTCTGGTCGGAGTCCTTGTCGGCCGCCGCCGGGGCGGCGGGCGAGAACGGCGCGCTGGAGGTGATGATCGAGCGGTCGACCTCAGCCTTTTCCAGGCTGAAACCGCCGGCGCCGCAAGCGGCAAGCGGCAGGACCGCCGACACGACCACAGCCTTGACGCTGGCCGAAGCGATAACGCCCCATTGCCTGCTGTCAAAAGCTTGCGCGATACGCAACAATCGGCGAACTCCTCCCGCAACGGTAAAAATTTGGAAAACTATGAACGAAACCGAGTTAACAAGCAGTGACTTCACCGAGGCTGCGGAGCCGTTCAGGCTCTTTGCCGCGTGGCTGGAGGACGCCACCAAAAGCGAGATCAATGACGCCAACGGCGTCGCTCTGGCGACCGTCGATGCCGACGGCATGCCGGATGTGCGCATGGTGCTGCTCAAGGGGTTCGACGAAAAGGGGTTTGTCTTCTACACGAATTTCGAGAGCGCCAAGGGCCGCGAGATTCTTGGCAGCATGAAGGCGGCGATGTGCTTCCATTGGAAATCGCTGCGCCGCCAGGTGCGCGTGCGCGGGCCGGTGGAGATCGTCAGCGACGCCGAGGCCGACGCCTATTACGCGACGCGGCCGCGCGGCAGCCGCATCGGCGCGTGGGCCTCGAAACAGTCGCGGCCGCTGGAGAGCCGCTTCGCGCTGGAGAAAGCGGTAGCCGAATACACGGCGCGCTACGCCATCGGCGAAATCCCCCGGCCAAAACACTGGTCGGGCTTCCGCATCCTGCCGCAGACGATCGAGTTCTGGCACGACAGGCCGTTCCGCCTGCATGACCGCGTCGTCTTTTCGCGCAACGCCGCCGGCGGCTGGGACAAGACGCGGCTTTACCCTTGAGGCCGAGAAATCCCCGCGCAATGGTGTGATCTCGAGCTCAATCGGCTGCAATGCAAAGGAGTTGATCTCATGAACCTGGTCTTGGCCTATCTAGGCGTCTCGTTCATCGTGATTGCAACGCCCGGGCCAGATACGGCCATCACCATTCGCAACACGCTGCTCGGCGGGCGCATGGCCGGCGTGTTCACCGCGCTCGGCATCTCCAGCGGCCAGACGATCTGGGCGCTTGCCACCAGCGCCGGCATCGTCGCGCTTCTGGTCGCTTCGGAGCCGCTGTTCCTCGCGGTCAAATATGCGGGCGCCGCCTATCTCATCTATCTCGGCTTCAAGGCGCTGCAGGAGGCCTGGCGGCCTTCGCATCAGCAAGACATGGCAACCATCGCGGGGCCGTCACGGCGGCTGACCAGCACAAACGCCTACCGCCAGGGCTTGATCAGCGACCTTGGCAATCCGAAGATGGCGGTGTTCTTTGCAAGCCTCCTGCCGCAATTCGTGCCGCCTGGCGGGGAAAGTTTCCTCGCTCTGCTCGGCCTTGGAGCGGTCTTCGCCATCATGACCTTCGCCTGGCTGGCTCTCTACGCGACGGTGGTGGCCAAGGCTGGGGACTTCCTGCGCCGGCCATCGATCCGTCGCGCCATCGAAGGCGTCACCGGAATCGTGCTGATTGGCCTCGGCATCCGCATCGCGGCAGAGCACCGATAGTTCCGGCTATTTCTTCCGGGTCATGAAGGCGTTGAGCGCGGCGCGCGCCTCGTCGGATTTCAGCCGCTCGCGAAAGTGCTCGCTTTCCACTTTGATGCGCGCAATCAGCGCTTCGCGCGGCTCGCGCATAAGGTCGCGCGCGATCTTCAGCGCCTGCGGCGGCTTGGCGGCGACGCCGTTGGCTGCAGCCAGCACCGCACCTTCGAGCGCGTCTTCCGCCACCACTTCATAGATCAATCCGGCGGCCTTGGCGCGCTCGGCCGAGAAACCCTCGCCGAGGCCAAGCAGCGCGAAGGCGCCCTGCCGTCCCAGGAGTTGCGGCGCGATAAGGCTGGAACCGGCCTCCGGCACCAGGCCGAGATCGACGAAGGGCGTGCGGAAGAGCGTGCGCGGCGTGGCGAAGGTCAGGTCGCAGTGCAGGTTGAGCGTGGTGCCGATGCCGACGGCGATGCCGTCGACGCCCGACACCATCGGCTTTTGCGACCTCGCCAACGCCATCAGGAAATCCCAGACCTCGTTGCCGCCCTCGCCGCCGGCGGCGATGACCAGGAAATCGGCGAGGTCGTTGCCGGAAGAGAAAGCGCCGGGGACGCCGAGGAACACATGCACGCGGACCGCCGGATCGGCATCGCCTTCGGCGAGCGCCGCCGACATCTTCGCGTACATGGCGCGCGTCAGCGCATTCTTCTTGTCCGGACGGTTGATGCGGATGATCTGCACTGCGCCCTGGCGCTCGATGAGGATATGGTCGGTCACGGTTGGTCCTTTGAACGTCAGAATGCTTAAGCGGAGATCAGCGCCTTGCCGGCGGCGGCAAGGCTTTCGGCGCCGTCGATGACGCGCTCCGTCAAGGCGCGCGTCTCGCCAAGCAGGTTTTCGGCAAAGAAGCGGCAGAGCGCGATGCGGCCGCGGTCAGCCAGCCCGCCCTGCGCCAGATAGGCGCCGCCGGCGGCAAGCGAGATCAGCCGCAGATAGGGTGTGGCGCCAGCCATCGCGGCGTCTGCCTTGCCGTCGGCAAGCAACGCCTGCAGGAAGCGCGTAGCTTCGTCGAGATCGGCCAGCGCGCGGTCGAGATTGTCGGCGGTGCGGCCGAAACCTTCGATATTGGAGGTGCGCACCGCATCGGCGACCGCCTTGAGCTCGCCGATATAGCGATGCACATGCTCGCCATTGCCAAGCGGCAGTTTGCGCGAGACGAGGTCGATCGCCTGGATGCCGTTGGTGCCTTCATAGATCGGCGCGATGCGGGCGTCGCGATAAAGGGCGGCAGCGCCGGTCTCCTCGATGAAGCCCATGCCGCCATGCACCTGGATACCAAGCGATGCGACCTCGACGCCGACATCGGTGGAGAAGGCTTTCGCAAGCGGCGTCAGCAAATTGGCGCGGTCGCGCCAGTTGGCGGCGGCCTCGCCCTCGGCGACACGCGCGCGGTCGATGGCATGCGCGCAGGAATAGCTGATCGCGCGCGCGATCTGGGTCAGCGCCTTCATGGTGAGAAGATTGCGCTGCACGTCGGGGTGATGGACGATCGGCGCCATGCCGGAGCCTGAATAGTCCGGGGCCCTGCCCTGGCGGCGCTCATTGGCATAGGCGATCGCCTTCTGTGTCGCGGCCTCGGCCACGGCCACGCCCTGCATGCCGACAGCAAGGCGGGCGTTGTTCATCATGGTGAACATGCAGGCCAGCCCCTTGTTCTCCTCGCCGATCAGCCAGCCGACGGCGCCGGGCGTCGCTCCCCGAAAGCCGTCGCCATAGATCATCGTGCAGGTCGGCGAGGCATGGATGCCGAGCTTGTGCTCGAGGCCGGAACAGAAGACGTCGTTGCGGGCGCCGAGCGAGCCGTCGTCATTGACGAAGAACTTCGGCACCAAGAACAGCGAGATGCCGCGCGTGCCGGCCGGCGCGTCGGGCAGCCTGGCCAGCACCAGATGCACGATGTTGTCGGTGAAGTCGTGCTCGCCATAGGTGATGAAGATCTTCTGGCCGAAGATGCGGTAGGTGCCGTCGCCGACAGGCTCGGCGCGGCTGCGCAGCGCGCCGAGGTCCGAGCCCGCCTGCGGCTCGGTCAGGTTCATCGTTCCCATCCACTCGCCCGAGACGAGCTTGGCCAGATATTTCTGCTTCAGCGCTTCGGAAGCGTGTTTGTCGAGCGCCTCGACCGCGCCCATGGTGAGCGTCGGGCCGATGCCGAACGCCATGGCGGCGGAGTTCCACATTTCGAGCGCGGCGACGCCGAGCATCGTGGGCAGACCCTGGCCGCCGAACTCCTGTGGCCCGGACAGCGCGTTCCAGCCGCCGTCGATCCAGCGCCGGTAGAGCTCCTTCCAGCCGGGCGGCGTGGTGACGGCCGCGTCCGTCAGCACCGCGCCATGCTCGTCGCCGATCTTGTAGAGGGGAGCAACCTCCTCGCTGGCGAAACGTCCCGCTTCGGCCAGGATCGCGTCGACGAGGTCCTCGCCGAGATCGCCGAAAGTGCCGGCATCCAGCGCCGGCTTCAGCCCGGCCACCTGCTTCAGCGTGAAGGCGATGTCCTCGACCGGTGCGCGATACATGTTTGCTTCTCCTCCTCCGTCCCAGCCAAGCGTAGTGCATGGCCAGAGCGAAACCATCCGTCTTTGGGCTGGTTCGCACCTTCTTTTTACGTAAACGTCAATCTCGGCCCCGCGACCCATACGCGCTAACGCTCTGCGACGCTACAGGCCGACACGCCTCCACGAATGGTCCATGATCCTGCCTCAGCACTGCTCCTTGGTAACCGAAACGTGATCAGAGCGTTTCAGGGCGGTTCATTCCACTTCATTCCTATAGGTAGGAGTTCATTCCGTCTCATGCCGGTTGGTGTCCCGCAAAGCCGGGGCATGGTGGGGCCAATCTTACACCGGCCCTGTTGACATCGGTCCCGATGCCTGCGTCTATCTTAGCAGTTCCTTTTCGACCTTTTCTCAATGGCGAGATCTGTCTTGAAAGGAACGCTCCCATGATCATCACCCTCGACCTCGGCCAGGTACTCACCCTTGTCGCAAGCCTGTTCGGCGTCGTCGCCGGACTGATCGCAATTGCCCGCTTCGTTAAGTGGTGGTGGCACAAGCCATTGGACCCGGGCGAATGATCGACCCATTCACAGGCGCTGGAGGGTTGCTTGATGGGTCAACCTTGCGACGGCGGCTAAACGCGACAGGTCACCGAAAAATCTATCGGCACGCCCCCGTACTGCGTCAGCACAGGGGGTCGCCGCGATTTGCGCGACACGACATTACCTCACGACAAACGCGCGCTGACCGCGCTGCCTGCCCCGTAAATTTTATTGGTTCGTTTAACGGTTTGTTAAGAGATTATTCGGCGGGCGGGTATAAATGAGTTGGTCATCTGAAATCAGCGAAAGGATTCGCGCCCCGATGACCCTCCTCCAGTTTGCTTATGTAATGGTCGCCATCTCGTACCTCGTCGCCGTGGTGGCGTTGTGGGCCGGGCACTAGCATCCGTTTTCACTCGACCTTCTTTTGCTCCTGAGGCTGAAATTCGGATAGGGGACGCCAATCTAAATTCTGTGGCAATGGCGGCTTGCGAAGCATTGGAGAAGGTTGGTACGGCTTCGCCTGCTCCACATGGTATTTTGGATGCGTGGCGAATTCGACTTCGAGGGACAATGTTGCTCCATACATCATGAAGGCATGAACCTCGTCTGCAACTCGCCTTAGGTCTGACAGCGTAACCGGGCATACGATTTCGCTCCCCGATTTTGAAAACTTTGTGAGCAGCATTCCACCGGTTCCTTTGCTTCGACTGGTGAACCGCCCTCCCATGAGGGAGTGCATGATATCGTTCCGGTTAACCGCGCATATTTTGAACGCGTCGGCAAAATACTGTAGATGTCCTTGTATTTCTTCTACGACAATCAGCTGACGCCGAAGTTGATCAAATATTTTGAGGCGGGAATCGTTGTGAATGCGCTGGAATAACACCTTCACTTGCGCTTCCGACATTCTTACGGCTCGCCCAAAAAGAATGCTGAACATATGCTCAAGCTGGCTATAATTCAGTGAGATCATGCCTATCGCATATATGTCATCATCCCAGCCCGGCATGTATTCCGGCCACTTGGAGTTGGTCATGAAAGCCTCAAAAGACCGGGGGTCTGTGCAAGGGCGAGATTCAATGGAAGATCAAATTGTTGGGTCAACATTGCCGAAGGCACGCTGCCGCAGCAGCCGGCGCCCGATCCATTCGAGGCGACGTCGCTGTTCCGTCGCTGACACCTTTACGGCAATTCCAGGAAAAGTGCGCCGCGATTTTTCGTCCGGAATTGCGCAAAAATAAAGCGATATGTCAGCGTATGCTTCGACCTACCGTCTGCAGGGCCAGAAAGGCTTCGTAACGCCGGTCGTGCCACGTCCGCATGGCGCCGGCTGCCGGCCGGAAAACGTCGCCAAGCCGGGACATGGCAGGCATGGCGGTCGAAAGGTCGGAATAACGGCCGGCCGCGACCGCTGCGAGCATCGCGGCGCCCAGCAGCACCGGTTCCGGCGATTGCGAGGCGGCGACCGGCAGGCCGGCAGTGTCGGCAAGCAGTTGGCGCACCAGTGACGACTGCCCGGCGCCGCCGCTGATGACGATGGTGTCGACGGCAAAACCGGACGATCCCTGCGCCGCCACGATCTGGCGCACGCCATAGCCCAGGCCGCAAAGCCCGGCCACGTAAAGGCCGACAAGACTTTCGACGGAACGGTCGGTGCCCAGCCCGGCGATCAGGCCGCGGGCATCCGGATCCGCGAACGGCGAACGATTGCCGAGGAACTCGGGCACGACATGGATGCTTCCCGCGAGCGTGGCGGCCGCCGACAGGTCGGGCGAAGCTGCTATGGCGGCAGCGGCCAGCCAGTCGGCAAGCGATTTGCCTTCTGCCGCGGCGTGCGCGGAAGCCTCGGCTGCGGCCGGATGGAAACGCACCAGAAGATCGATGGCCGCCCCGGCCGCCGACTGACCGCCCTCGCTCAGCCAGAACCCCGGCACCATGGCGGAATAGTAGGGCCCCCACACGCCAGGCACGAAGGCAGGGCCTTCGCTGCTCGCCATGGTGCAGGCCGAAGTGCCGAGCACATAGGCCATGCGCGACGAAATGGTGCCGGCATCGCCGGCGGCACCGACCGTGCCGACGCCGCCGGCATGGGCATCGATCAGCCCGGCAGCAACGATTGTGCCCGCAACCAGCCCTAATTCAGCCGCGGCCGCCTCCGTCAGGCCGGCGCCCACCGCCGTGCCTGGATCGACCACTTCGGTGCCGATGCGGGCAAAGCCCTCGTCGGCAAGTTCGCCAAGCCCGATAGCGTGGAAATAGCTCTCGTCCCAGCGCCGCTCATGGGCGAGATAGGTCCACTTGCAGGCCAGCGTGCAGACCGAGCGGGCCAGGCTGCCGGTGGCGCGCCAGGCCAGATAATCGGCCAGGTCGAAGAAATGCGCGGCCGCGGCGAAGGTCTCGGGCAGGTTCTCCTTCAGCCATAGCAGCTTCGGCGTTTCCATCTCCGGGGAAATGACGCCGCCGACATAATCGAGGACCGGATGCCGGCCGGCATTGATGCGCCTGGTCTGGTCGAGGGCGCGATGATCCATCCAGACGATGATGTTCCTGTCGCTATCCCCCGAATGACCCACAGGCAGGGCTTCGCCATCGTCACCGACCACCACCAGGGAACAGGTCGCGTCAAAGCCGATGCCGCCGATCTTGGCGGGCTCCACGCCTGATTTTGCAACGGCGTCGCGGACGCTGGCGCACACCGCCTGCCAGATGTCCCGGCTGGACTGCTCGGCGATCTCGCCGGGCTCGATGAAGAGAGCGATGTCGCGCTTGGCTGAAGCCAGGAGCTGTCCTCGCTCGTCGAAGACGCCGGCGCGCGCGCTGCCGGTGCCGACATCGATGCCGATGAAGTGGGAAGGCATGGGGGACCTCAAGGTAAGGCAGTAGGCAGTAGGCAGTAGGCAGTAGAAAATGGTCCGCGTTGGATGGCCGGAGGCAACTGCCCCTTCCCTATTCCCTACTGCCTAAATCCTACTGCCTACAGATCATTGCTCTGCGGCAGAATCACTAGGTCGCGAATGGTGATGTTTCGCGGCCGCGTGAGCATGAACAGGACGGCCTCCGCGACCTCGGTGGGCTGCATCAGGCCACCGGCAGCCAGCTCGTCCTCGAGCTTCTGCTTCGGCCAGTCACTGATCAGCGCCGTCACCACCGGGCCTGGCGCTACGGCCCCGACGCGCAGGCCGTGCTTGGCCACCTGCCTGCGCAGCGTATGGACGAACGCCTGTATGGCATGTTTCGAGGCCGTGTAGACCGGCTCCCAGACCACAGGGACGAGGCCTGCGATGGAACTGGTGACGATGATATCGCCGGTCTTGCGCTCGACCATATGCGGCAGCACCGCGTGGACGGAGCGGAAGACCGAGTTGATGTTGAGGTTCAACATACGGTCCCAGGCGTCCGGATCGCCATTGAGGATCTCGCCGCCGACATAGGAGCCGGCATTGGCGTGAAAGATGTCGAGCTGGCCGGCCTTTTCGAGGATCCCAGGCATCATCGTCGCCACGCTTGCGGGGCTGGTGAGATCGACCACCAGCGGGATCGCGCTTTCGCCGAGTTCGGCGACGATCTCCTTCAGCTTGTCCTGCGCCCTGTCGACCAGCACCACCCGAGCGCCGGCGGCAAGCATCGCCCTGGCGCATTCGAGACCGATACCCGATGCCGCGCCGGTGACCGCGGCGACTTTTCCCGAAAGATTCTGAGCCATTGTACCCTTCTCGTTTGAACTGTTCAGGCGCGGCCGTGCGAGGCACGGGAGCGGCGCGCGAGGGAGTCGACGATCACGGCGATCGCCAGGACGGCACCGGTGATCATGTAACGAAGCGACGAGGACAGATCGAGCAGCGTCAGGCCGCTGGCGATCGACTGGATGACGATGATGCCGAGCAGCGCGGAATAGGCGCTGCCGCGGCCGCCGAACAGGCTGGTGCCGCCGATGACCGCGGCCGCTATCGCGTTCAGGTTGACGTCGCCGGTGCCGGCCTGCTGGCTGGCGGAAGCGAGCCGCGCCGCCGCAAGCACGCCGCCAAGCGCGGCAAAGGTGGAGCACAGTGCGAAAGCGCTGAGATAGATGGCGCGGACCTTGATGCCGGCGCGCCGCGCCGCCTCGCGGTTGCCGCCGACGGCGGTCATCGAACGCCCCCATTTGGTTCTGGTCAGGGCGTAGTTCATCGCCGCCACAAGCCCGACGAACAGGCCGAACATCCATGGGATGCCGCGCGACTGGTTGAGGTAGGCGACGATCAGCTCGAGACCGACGGTTATGGTGGCGACGCGCGCGACGAGCCCGGCAACGGACCGGGCCGACAGATTGGCCGCGCGGCGGCGCGCGAAGGTGCGAAGTCCGCTGACCAACATCGCCAGGCCCGGGATCGCCGCCAGGGTGTACGAGACCCATTTCGGCATCACCATCAGCTGGCCGAAATCCACCAGGGTGGAGCCATAAGGCAGGTTGATCGAACCGGTCGAGCCGAGGATATAGAGCTGCATGCCCAGCACCGCGAGCAGGCCGGCAAGCGTCGAGACGAAGCTCGGCATGCCCAGCCGGTTGAACAGCAGGGCGTAGAGCGAGCCGATCAGCGCGCCGAAGGCCAGCGCGGCGACGATGGCGAGCGCGACCGGCCATCCCTGGTTGACCCAGAGCGTGCCGACCATCGCCGAGGCGAAGCCGCTGACCGACCCGACGGAAAGGTCGATCTCACCCACCATCAGCACGCAAACGATGCCGAGCGCGATGACGCCGACCGTCGAGCAGTCGAACAGGAGATTGACCAGATTGCTGCTCGAGACGAACACGGGATTGAGACTGGTGAACACAGTCCAGATGACCACGAGGCCGACGACGACCGGCAGCGAGCCGAGATCGCCGCTGCGCACGCGATCGAGGAAGGAGCGGATCGCTCCGCCGACGCCTGCCTGATGCTTCACCCGGGCGTCGGCGCGGTCGAGCGCCAGTGGGGCGGAGGTGCTTTTCTCTGCCGTCATTGGCGCTGCTCCCTCGCATGCTCGCTGTCGGCGCTGTCGTGCTCCGCCCGCAGCCGCTCCGCGCGACGCGACACCGCGTTGTTGGACGCGCCGGTGATGGCGCTCACCAGATCCTGGTTCGAGGCGTCGGGGTCGAAGACGCCGTTGTTGCGCCCCAGCCGCAGCACCACGATACGGTCGGCGACGGCACGGACATCCTCCATGTTGTGACTGATCATCACGACGCCGAGGCCACGTGCGCGGACACGGTCGATAAGGTTGAGCACCTCCGCCGTCTGGGCGACACCGAGTGCGGCGGTCGGCTCATCGAGAAGGATGAGTTTCGGCTCGAGCAGCAATGAGCGCGCGATGGCGACCGTCTGGCGCTGGCCGCCGGACAGCGAGGCGACCGCTTCGCGCACGCTCGGGATGCGCGCCGACAATTCGTTGAGCAGCGTCCAGGCGCGCATTTCCATCGCCACTTCGTCCAGCCGCAGCGGGCTGAGCTCATTGCCGAGGAATATGTTCGCCACCACGTCGAGATTTTCGCACAGCGCGAGATCCTGGAAGACGGTGGCGATGCCCAATGTCAGCGCCGCGCGCGGATCGGGCAGCGTGACTGTCGTGCCGCGGAAATTGATCGTCCCCGAGCTCGGCTGGTGCACGCCGGCGAGAATCTTGACCAGCGTCGACTTTCCGGCGCCGTTGTCGCCGACCAGGGCCACGACCTCGCCGGCATGCACGTCGAAGTCGATATCGGTCAGCGCCGAGACGGCGCCGAAATTCTTCGATATGCCGCGCAGGCTGAGCACCAGCTCGCCGACGGAAGCCGATCCTTCGGGACTCTCACTCATGCGCTGACCTTTCGTGACGATCGATGTCGTTGAACATCCGGCCGCCCGACGGGCGGCCGGATGTCAGGATCTTATCAGTTGGTGATGCCGAGCTTCTTGCAGCCCTCGGCATAACGGTCGACGCAGAGCTCGGCGGCCGTGTTGATCTTCTTGTCGATGATCTCGGCCTTGAGGTTCTCCTGCGTCACCACCGCCGGGGTGAAGAGCTGCGAGGGCGTGTCGTAAAGGGTCATCTCGGCCTTCGGCGTCTCGCCCGACAAGAGCTTGACGGCAACATTGGCCGCGGCAGCCGCGACGATCTCGCTCGGCTTGGAGATGGTGTTGTACTGGTCGCCGGCGATGATCAGCTGCAAGGCCGCGATCGTCGCGTCGTTGCCGGTCACCGGCGGAACCGGATCAACACCGGCCGCCTTGAAGGCCGCGATCGCGCCGCCGCCGGTGCCGTCATTGGCGGCCACGACGCCGAGGATCTTGGTTCCAAAGCGCGTGATCTGGCCGCTGGCCCATTGCTGGGCTTTCGGCGGAGCCCATTCCGGCGTATCGAACTCGGCCAGGATCGGGTAGCCGCTGTTGTCGAGGCCCTCATGGATGCCCTTCTTGATCAGACCCGCGGCGGCGTCGGTCGGGGAGCCGTTGATCTGCAGCAGGCCGCCGCCGGCCGGATCGACCTTCAGAGCCTTGAGATGCTCGATCAGCGAATCGGCGATGGCCTTGCCAATGCCCTCGTTGTTGAAGGACACGTAGAAATCGGCCGGCGCCGTCGGAATGGGCCGATCATAGGCGATAACCTTGACGCCCTGGCTCTGCGCCAGCTTGACCAGCGAGGCGGCGGCGGTCGAATCGACCGGGTCGAGCACGATGGCCTTGGCGCCCTGCGAGATCACCGAATTGAACTGCTGCTGCTGGCGCGCCGCATCGGCATCGGCGTTCTGGTAGATCACCTTGCAGCCTGGGCAAAGCTTCTTCATCTCGGCGACGAAGCCGGGATAGTCGTGCTGCTCGTAGCGGGTCGATGCCTGGTCGGGCATCAGGAAGGCAACCGTGGCGTCGGTGACGGAAGCGGCGAAGGCCGCCGTGCTGCCGAGCAGAGAGAACGCGAACACGGCCGCGATGGTCGATTTCAAGGCAAACGGCGATTTCCATGCATATCTGGTCATTCGAATGACTCCGTTTCAAGAAATGGTTTCACGAGACTTGTGCGCCAAACGGCGCGTCAGGCCTTGACTGCATATCGGACTGTTGAAAGGAGTATGATCGGCAGCGGCTGAGGATCGATCCGATCCCGGTAAGCCGCGCAAACATCCTCCTTGGCGTGCTGGATTGCAGGACAAGCGATCTCCAGCACAGGGTGTCTCGCACCCCGCGTTTTTCCTTCCCTGGACGTCTGTTTGTTTTGACGCAATTCCAGACGGGGCTACGGCGAAGTCGCCGAACCGAAGCGTTTCACGCGTTTGCTGGAATTGCCTTGGGCTCCTCCCTGTTCCTCCCTGTTAGGCGGCGATCTCCGCGTTTACGTTCTGCGCCAGCAACGCCCTGAAGCGCGAAGGCGACATGCCTTTCTGCGCCAGGAACTGGCGGTTGAAATTCGAGATGTTGTTGTAGCCGGCGGCGTAGCAGATCTCGGTGATCGACATCTGGGCCTCGCTCATCAACAGCTGGCAGGCAAGGTTGATGCGCAGCCGGTTGACATACTGCACCAGCGCCATTCCGGTGTGCCGGCGGAAGCTGCGCGAGAAGGCGCTGGGGCTGCGTCCGGCGATCTCGGCCAGGGTGCCTTCGCTGAACGGCTCGGTCAGGTGACAGTTGATGTAGGCGAGCGCCTGGTTGATGCCGGCCGACATGAAGCCGGACGGGTCGGGAAGGTAGCCGGCGCTGGCCAGGGTGCGGACGTCGCTCGCACGGCTCAAGATGTCGAGCACGGCCATGAACAGCGACAGGCGGCGCACGCCTTGCGCCTCGGTCAGCTCCGCCAGCAAAGGCGCGGCCAGCTCAGCCGTCGCCAGCGAGAACAGCGCGCCGCGACGGCTGGTTTCGAGAATGCCGGCGCAGGCGGCAAGTTCGGGCAGCGCGGCGGAAGCGTCGGCAATGAATTCTTCGGAGAACTGGACGACGCGGCCGCGCAGCGGCACGGTCTCGCCCGGGGGCACGTCGCTGACCCAGTTGTGCGGCAGGTTGGGGCCGGTGAGCACAAGATTGCCCGGCTCGAACTCGCCGATGAAGTCGCCGACGAAATAGCGGCCGGTGGTGGCCACGACCAGATGCAGCTCGTATTCGGGGTGGAAGTGCCAGCGCACGGTGCGGAAAGGATAGCCGTGGGCCCAGGCCTTGAACGACTCTCCCTGTCTGATCTGGACGACTTCCAGGTCCGGATTCATCTTTATTCCTCCCGCGCGGGTCCGGTCTTATGACCGGTTGCTGCGCTTCGTCGGGCAGGCCGCGTATTCCCGCTGGCCGCCGTGATTGAAAGCTTAGGCGGCAATTGAAACGCCTGCCACCACGGCTTGTCCACCCAACCGATACTTTTTTGACGTTTTGGCGGCGACGAAAAACGGCTGATGAACACAGGCGCCCAGGGCGGGAGTGACAGGCGCGGAACCCCTTATCTGCCGAAAACGCCCGTGCTCAGACCGATTCCTGCTCCTCGCCACGTACCCGAAAAGCGTCGACGGCAATAGCCAGCAGGATCATCGCGCCGCCGATCATCTGAATGTAATAGGCAGACACGTTGATCAGCTGCAGTCCGGTCTGGATGACCGTGATGAGCAGCGTGCCACCAAGCATGCCGAGCACCCGTCCGCGTCCGCCAAGCAGGGATACGCCGCCGATGACGGGAGCCGCGACCGCGTAGAGCAGGGTCGTGCTGCCTACGGTGACGCTCACGCCACCGAGATAGGAGGCGTAGAGGAAGCCGGCGAGACCGGCCAGGAATCCCGCTGCGGCGAACGCGCTGAGCCGGACGCGCCGCACATTGATGCCGGCCGCGTGCGCGGCCCGCCGGTTGCCGCCGGTGGCATAGAGGTTGCGACCCCAGGCGGAGTAGGCAAGCACGACATGCGCCACCAGATAGATGACGAACAGCGCCACCGGCATGATCGGCCATGTGCCGATCGTCGCGCTGCCGATATAGCCGTAGCCTTCGTCAGCAATGACCAGCGTGCGGGCCTGCGTAGCGCCGAGCACCGCGCCTTGCAGAAACAGACCCATGGCCAGCGTGGCGATGAGCGAGTTCATCCGCATATAGGAGACGAAATAGCCGTTGACAGCGCCGATAAGCGTGCCCGTCAGCACCGTCACCGCGACGGCGACGGTCCAGTGCGCGCCGTATTCCTGCATGGCGTAGGCGCCGATCATACCGGAAAAGACGAGGTTGCCGATGACCGACAGGTCGATTTCGCCGATCAGAAGCGTGAACGATACCGCCAGCACCAGCACGCCCAATGTGGTTGCCTGCACCAGCACGTTCTGCAGGTTGCCCTCCGACAGGAAGAACGGATTGAGGACGCCGGCAAGGAGGCTGAAAACGATGATCAGTATCCACACCACATTGTCGAGAAGGAATTTCCTGCCGTTCATGTCGTCCTGCGTTCTGTCATGGGTTTCCGGAGCGATCTGGCGTCGGCGATGGCGTCCACCGTCAACCCCTCGGCCGAAAGCGACCGTTCGATGCGGCCCTTGGAAAAGACGACCACGCGGTCGACCAGCCGCTGCATTTCGTCCGGGTCTTGCGCGATCAGCAGAACCGCGACGCCGCGCCTAGTGGCGTCGTCGATGAGACGGTGGATGTGTTCCTTCGCCGCCACGTCGACGCCGATCGTCGGCTCGTCGAGCAGCAGGATCGCCGGGTTTCGTTCCAGCAGGCGGCCAAGCAGGATCTTCTGCTGGTTGCCGCCGCTGAGCTTGCGGATTTCCTGGTCGGGTGTATCCATCACCACGTCCATGGCCATGCGGGCCTGGCGCATGCGGCCGAGCATGCTGGAACGGCTGATCATCCATCCGGCCCGGCGGGGCCAGTTGCCAAGGCTCAGGTTCTCGGCGATGGACATCGAGGCGACATGACCCTCACCGATGCGGTCATGCGTCAGGTACGCGATGCCGGCGGCAAGGCTGTGGCCTGGGGAATCGATCCGCGCCGGGCGGCCGTCGACCAGGACGCGACCGGACGTGGCCGGGAGCAGGCCGCCCAGCGCGCGCAGCAATTCCTGCGGGCCCTCGCCAAGCAACCCGACGAGGCCGACGATCTCGCCACGGCCAACGGTCAGGTCGACGGGGCCGCCGCCGGGAAAACATAGATCGCTTATCTCGACGATGGGCGGCTTCGGCGCCATCTGGCCCTCACGCCGAAATTCTTTCACGTCGCTTCCGGTGATCAGGCGCGCCATGCCGTCGGCGGACAGCGACCCGGCGGCGCCGCTTGCTGCAACCTTGCCGTCGCGCAGGACCGTGTATTCGCTGCATAGCTGTCGGACCTCGTCATTGTGATGCGAGATGTAGATGAAGGACGTGCCCCCGGCCGTCAGCGCCTCGACCCATTCCAGCAGATGCTGGCGCTCGCGCGCCGCAAGCCCCGCCGTCGGCTCATCGAGGATGATCAGCCTGGCATCGCCCGCTACGGCCTTGATGATGGCGAGCCGCCTGCGGTCGCTGGCATTGAGGTCGCCGGCGCGCCGCCGCGAGGAGACTTGCATGACGTGGCTTTCCAGGAGCAGGCTTGCCTGTCGGTGGAGCTTGCCCCAGTCGATCAGGCTGCGGCGGCGCGGCAGGTTCGGCAGGAGCAGATTTTCGCCGATCGACAGGTCCTCGAAAATCTCGGAATGCTGTGAGAGCAGGTGCAGTCCGAGCTTCTTGCGCGCGGTAAGCGTCAGCGACGACACGTCCTCGCCAGCGAGCAGGATGCTGCCCGCATCGGCACGCGTGAAACCCGCGATGACATTGGACAGCGTCGATTTGCCGGCGCCGTTCTTGCCGAGCAGGCCGTGGATCGCGCCCTTGGGTACCGCCAGCGACACACCGTCGAGCACCGAAACTGGCCCGTATGTCTTGAAGACATTGTCGACAACCAGCACGGGCCGGCCGCTCGGCCCTGGCGCAAACGGCCCTTCGCCTGCCCGGCGCGCGCCCTCCGTCGGCTCGCGATCTGACTGTGTCATCGGTCGGCTTCCCCATGCCAGGTCAAGTAGGGCGCGGCCGACAGCGCGCGCCCTCCCCTGCCGGTTCTCAGCCGGCGTTCTGTTCCATCTTCCAGACCTTGGTGACGACGTTGGCCCAGTGGCGCGGATCGTCGGCGTTCTCCTTGGTCAGGAAGTAGGGCGGAATGGTCAGAAGGGGCCCTGATGGACTGTCGGCGATCATGCCCTTTTCCCAGAAGTATTTCTTGTTCTCATAGGGGCCGGTCGGCACCGGCTGGCCCTTGAGCGTGTACTGTTCCAGCAGGTCAACAACAATCTCGACATAGGCGATCGGGTCCTGGGCGATATCGGCATCGATCTCGCCGGCCTTCACCCATTCGAGCGCATTGGGCGAGGCGTCGATGCTGGTCAGGATGATGTGCTTCTCGTGACCGACCGGGAAAAGGCGCTTCTGCGTCTCCATGGCCTTGCGGGCGTCGACGACGAAGATGTCGGTTGGCATGTGGATGGCGTCGAGGTCGGGGCGCTCGCGCAGCGTGGCTGAGACGACGGCCAGCGCCTCGTCATGCTGGTTATTCTGCGGCCGCGAGATGACCTCGATATCCTTGTATTTGGACTTGAGGGTTTCCTCAAAACCCTCCTTGCGGTTGCGCAGGGCTACCGCCGTCAGCGAGCCGTAATTGTTCAGCACGCTGCCCTTGGGCGAACCGTATTTCCTGGTCAACAATTCGGCCGTCTTTTCAGCCGCCATGACGCCCGACTGACGATTGTCGAAGGTGACTGAGGCGGCGACGCTGCCGCCGGTGAGCGGCGTATCGACCATGCCGACTGGAACGCCCAGTGACTTGGCCTTCTTCGTCAGCGGGATAAGCAGTTCGGAATCGAGCGCGTCCGAGATAAGGTAGCGTGGCTTCTGCAGCAGCAGGCTGTTCCAGTCGTTCACCTGCGCGTTGGAATCGCCGTTGGCGTCCTTTCCGACGAATTGCAGACCCAGGCTCTCGGCCTTGCGCTTCAATGCCTCCTGCAGGACGACGAAAAAGAAAAAACCGAGATAGGGCGTTTCCCAGGCCACCACTTTCGAGAGCTCCTGCGCCCTGGCCGGACCACTCCCAGCCATCACGCCGGCGGCGGCCGTCGCCGCGGCACTGGCAAGCAGGGCGCGACGGTTCAATCTGAAATCCATGATATTCGGCATAGTCTATCCTCCCTTCCCAAAGGCAATCGATCAGTCTCGCGCGCGATCTCCACCGGGCCGCAAAACCGTTCTTTGGCCGGCAAAGGCTCCTCCACTGCCGGCTGCTACAGCGTGAAGGCTAGCCAAGCGAAAAATATGATGCCACCACGTCTCTGACGCACGATCGATACTTTCTTGTACTTTGAACGCGACGCCGATGGCGGTCCTGCGCTTGACGTGGAGGCAAGTCGTTGCGGCAAGAAAGTATCGAACGGCCAGCGGATTTCTGGTGGTGAGGCCAACGACGCGTTGCTAGCGTTGCTTTGCTCGATCCATGAGGAGGCGACGGATGACGGGACATTGGATGGGAACGTGGGCCGCCAGCCCGATGAATGTGTGGCCGGGTGACGCCGTGCTCTACGGCTTCCACGACCAGACGGTCAGGCAGGTCGTCCGCATCAGCAAGGGCGGCGTGCGCTTTTGCATCCGGCTTTCGAACGAGCATGGCAGCGAGCCGATCGACATCGGCGCGGCATCCATCGCCAGGGCCAGCGCCGGCGGCGGCATCGAGGGCGGGAGTGCGCGCGGGCTGACTTTCGGCGGCTCGCGCGCAGCCAGGATCCTGCCCGGCGCGCCGCTTTTGAGCGACCCCGTCGAATTCGAGGCCGGCGACCTTTGCGACCTAGCCGTCAGCCTGTATTTCAGCGGTTTCGCGCCCGTCCAGACGTATCACTTCGAGGCCCAGCAGACGGCCTATATTTCTGATTACGGCGAGTTCGTCGACGCAGAGCGCATGCCCTTGCAGCAGACGTCCACGAGCCGCTATTTCCTCACCACCGTCCTTGTCGGCTGCGAGGCCGACAGCTGCTCCATCGTCTGCTTCGGCGATTCCATAACCGATGGGTTCGGATCAACGGTGGATGCGAACGCCAGATGGCCGGATCGCCTGGCCGAGCGGCTTTCGGCGGCGGGTTTGCTTACCCGTCTCGGCGTTCTCAACCATGGCATCGGCGGCAACCGGGTAAACGCCAGCAGGGCGCGCGGCGCAAGTGCGCTCGCCCGCTTCGACCGCGATGTGCTCAGTCTACCCAATGTCGGCCACATCGTGCTTCTGGAAGGCATCAACGACATTGGTTGGCCGGGAACGATACTAGCCGGCGCGGCGGAGGCCGTCTCGGTGGAGGATATGGTCGGCAGCTACCGGCAACTGATCGCCCGCACCCATATGCGCGGCATCAAGGTCATCCAGGGCACGCTGACACCCTTTGCGGGCGCATTCGAAGGAGAGGCGCTGCGCACGTTCCATTCTCCCGAGAAGGAACGGATGCGCCGCGCCGTCAACGAATGGATAAGGACCTCCAGCCCCGCCGACGCCATCGTCGATTTCGACCGGGCGCTGGCGGATCCGCAAGACGACTCGCGCATTCGCGCGGAGTTCGACTGCGGCGATGGCCTGCACCCCTCGGACGCCGGCTACAAGGCGATGGCCGATCTCTTCGACCTCGATTTTTTCGGCCGGTCGGCAGGATAGCCCCGGCGAAACTAACGACGCCAGTCGCCGCGGCCGTATCGGTCGGAGCCCTGTCCTTGTTTGTACATCCGCCCCCGAAGCACTTCCTTAACCATGGCGGTTCAGGATCGTCCCCTGGTCAGTGGGGACACCCTGATTGAAAAAGCCGGCGCGCCCTCTTCGCCGCCTGGCGCTTCTCGCGGCGGCGGTTGCGCTGGGCACGGCGGCACAGGCCTCGGATTTCTCCGAGCCGTGGAAGAATGCCGACCGTCCGCTGGTGATCGACGCCTACGAATACAATTCGATCGACTGGCAGCAGCTCGTCACCGACAAGCGCATCGCCGGCTTCATCAACAAGGCGTCCGACGGGCTGCCGCCGCCCTATTTCTGCTTCGGGGCCGAGGCCGACGTCAAACTCTGCAAGGCTCAGTGGAAGCGCTATGCGGTGACGCGCGAGTTGTTCCAGACGCGCAAGGTTGTGGCCAAGGCGCTCGGCCTGAAATGGGGCGCCTATCACCTCGCGCGGCCCGGCAACCCGGTCGAGCAAGCCAATAATTTCATCGATTTCGCGCAACCGGCGCCCGATGAGCTGATGGCCCTCGACATCGAAGGCATCGACGCCACGCAATGGATGTCGCTGGAAGATGCCGAGGAATTCGTGCGCCAGGTGCATCGCCGCCTCGGCCGCTTCCCCGTGCTCTACACCAACGGCAAGACCGCCCAGTATATCGCCGACAACCGCTACCAGTACCGGCTGCTGTCGCGGCTGCCGCTCTGGTATGCGCGCTACAAGCCGGACATCGACGTGCATTTCCCGATGGGAAACTGGCAAGGCTACGCGCTGTGGCAATTCTCGGCGCAGGCCAATTGCGGCCGTTTCCGCTGCCCCTACCGGGTGCCCGGCACGCCCAACGACATCGACGTCAGCGTCGCGCCGATGAGCGCGGATGAATTGCGCCAGCAATGGGCCTTCGGCGGCCTGCTCGACGTGCCGGCCGACTACCTCGCCTCGATCCCGGTGCCGATTTCGCGCGAGGCAGCGCTCGCCGGCAAAATCACGATCACCTATGCCGACGTGGCGACGCCGCCGACCGTCGAGGAAATGGTCGCCGTGCTCGGGTCGCGCTGGGAAAAATTCCGCGACGGGTTCCGCATGCCGGTGGTGAAGACGGTGCCGCAGCGCGCGGGCTTCGGCATCGCGCAATATGTTGCCTGGAAACGGGCCGGCCAACGCACGCCCGCACAGCTCGACGCAGCCTTCGCCGCAGCCGACCCGGTCAACACCGCTTCGACGGCGCTCGACCACCGCAGGCAGTAGTAGCCGTACCGTTAAGCGGTTCAGCCTTTCACGGAATCGCAGAACCGCTCTAAATTTTTGTTTTTACGCAATTCCGGACGAAGGCTACGGCGA
Source organism: Mesorhizobium sp. WSM4832 (assembly GCF_055811115.1). Classification (NCBI taxonomy): domain Bacteria; kingdom Pseudomonadati; phylum Pseudomonadota; class Alphaproteobacteria; order Hyphomicrobiales; family Phyllobacteriaceae; genus Mesorhizobium; species Mesorhizobium sp. WSM4832. Next base: position 270,361 of record NZ_JBVVQH010000007.1, read on the forward strand.
AATCGCCGAGCCTGATCGTTACACACTTTTCCTGGAATTGCTCTAGCGATGGCTGCCCAGGCTGGCATACATGCCGGTGGTGCGAAACTGCGTCGGGTTGATGCCGTAGCAGCGGCGAAACACCTTGGAAAAGTAGTTCGCATCCTCGAAGCCGCACAGCACCGCGACTTCCTTCACCGGCAGGAAATCCGCCCTGGTCAGCAGCTTCGCCGCGCGTTGCAGGCGTTGCTGCAAGACGAATTCGGCCGGCGGCAATCCCTCGCTCTCGGCAAAGCAGCGCGAGAAATGGGCGCGGCTGAGGCCGCTGATCCCTACCAGATCCGCCACCGGCAGCGGCTTGTCGAGATTGGCGTTGATATGGTCGATGACCGGCTGCATGGCGCTCTGCTTCTCGGCGAAGGCGTGCGAGCCGAAGACATCGTCGTAAAGCGCCATCGCCGCCTCGTAGGCGATCGCGGAGGCAGCGCCGGGCGAACCAGCACCCTTGATGAGCCGCAGGCTACAATCGGCCAGGTGATCGATCGTCGCCGGCTGTAGCCGGAATACCGGTCCTGAGACGCTCAGAATGGACTTGTGGATGCGCAGCGCCTCCTCGCCGTTCATCGAGATCCAGAAATATTCCCAGCGGTCGCCCTGCCCCAGCCAATAGCGATGGTTGTGCGGCACCAGTACCAAAAGCGTGTCGTTCGCCTGCAGGCGATAGTTACGGCTTTCGTAACGCAGCTGGCCGTTGCCGCTGATCGTATGCTGGAGCACGGTGAACGGCGTCTGGCCGCGCTTTCGCCCGTCCCAGTCATAGGTCACACCTTCGCGCACTTCATAGCCGGTGCTGGTCGGCATCGCATGCAGGCGCTGGCGGCCGCGCGGCAGCGAAATCGTGCGCATCAACTGTCCGTTGGCGATCAGGTCCTGCAGCACAAAATTACCCTTGAAAGCATAATCCTTCTCTGGCCGAGCGCGCGAATAAGCGCATAATCGGATCCTCAAGAACGGGAATGACCCGCGGTCGAGGAGCGGGCGGGAGGAAAAAAGCCGGATTTCCGGCTTTGAGCGGTGCGTGCGCCTTGGCACGCGGCCGTGTCCTCCCTTGCTGCTCCTTGCCTAGCATTCGATTGGATCGAGGTGAAGGTGATGAGCTTCAAAATCGCTATTATCGGCGCCGGCAGCGTCGGATTCACCAAGAAGCTGTTCACCGACATTCTGTGCGTGCCGGAATTCAAGGATATCGAATTCGCGCTGACCGATGTCAGCGAGCACAATCTCGGCATGATCAAGGCGATCCTCGATCGCATCGTCGAGGCCAATCATCTGCCGACTAGGGTGACGGCGACGACGAACCGCCGCGAGGCGCTGGAGGGCGCGCGCTACATCATCAGCTGCGTGCGCGTCGGCGGCCTCGAAGCCTATGCCGACGACATCCGGATCCCGCTGAAATATGGCATCGACCAATGCGTCGGCGACACGATCTGCGCCGGCGGCATCCTCTATGGCCAGCGCAACATCCCGGTGATCCTCGACTTCTGCAAGGATATAAGCGAGGTCGCCGAGACCGATGCCAAATTCCTGAACTACGCCAACCCCATGGCTATGAACACCTGGGCCGCGATCGAGTACGGCAAGGTCGACACGGTCGGTCTTTGCCATGGCGTCCAGCATGGCGCCGAGCAGATCGCCGAAGTGCTGGGCGCGAAGTCAAGGCATGAACTCGACTATGTCTGTTCCGGCATCAACCACCAGACCTGGTTCATCGATCTGCGGCTGAACGGCCGCAAGATCGGCAAGGACGAACTGGTTGCCGCCTTCGAGGCACACCCGGTCTATTCCCAACAGGAAAAGCTGCGCATCGACGTGCTGAAGCGCTTCGGCGTCTATTCGACCGAAAGCAACGGCCATCTCTCCGAATATCTGCCCTGGTACCGCAAGCGGCCCGACGAGATCACGCGCTGGATCGACATGTCCGACTGGATCCATGGCGAGACCGGCGGCTATCTCCGCTATTCCACCGAAACCCGTAACTGGTTCGAGACCGAATATCCGCAATTCCTCGATGCGGCGTCGAAGCCGATCGACCCGGACAAGCGCTCCAACGAGCATGCCAGCCACATATTGGAAGCGCTGGAGATGAACCGCGTCTATCGCGGCCATTTCAACGTCAAGAATAACGGCGTGATCACCAACCTGCCGCAGGACGCCATCATCGAATCGCCCGGCTTCGTCGATCGCTTCGGCATCAACATGGCCGCCGGCATCACGCTGCCGGAAGCCTGCGCGGCCACCTGCATGGCCTCGATCAACGTCCAGCGCATGTCGGTGCATGCGGCGATCGCCGGCGACATCGACCTCTTGAAGCTCGCCGTGCTGCATGATCCGCTGGTCGGAGCGGTGTCGACGCCGGAAGAGGTCTGGCAGATGGTGGACGAGATGGTCGTCGCTCAAGCCGCCTGGCTGCCGCAATATGCGCACGCCGTTCCGGCGGCAAAGGAACGGCTGTCGAAATCCAAGGTCAAGACCCGCGAATGGGCCGGTGCCGCGCGGCGCAACGTGCGCTCAATCGAGGAATTGCGTGCCGAAAAGGCCGCACTGAAGCAGGCCGGCTGAAAATCAGGGCGCGGCGGCGGATCCACGGGAGGCAAAGGTCCGTCGCAGTCAGCCGTCGAGGCGGAATGCAAGCAGAAAACGTCTGAACAAGAGGGAGGAAATAATGAGGAACCTACGCAGCATTGGCATTGCCGCCGGATTGGCGCTGAGCGTCTCCGTTCCGGCACCCAACGCCTTCGCGTCCGAGCCGACGGTGCCGCCCAAGCCGGCGACGTTTCCGGCCGAGGGCAAGATCAAATACGTGGCGCGCGACTCCATCCTGGAGTTCAAGGCGCTGCCGGAATATCACGAGCCGGACTGGGTCACCGAAAAATACGTCAAGGCCGGCAAGCTGCCGCCGGTGAAGGACAGGCTGCCCAAGGAGCCGCTGGTGTTCAAGACGGCCAACATGCCGGACGGCGTCGGCGTCTATGGCGACACGATGCGTCATGTCATCGGCGGCCGGCCGGAAGGCTGGAACTATGGCGCCGGCCAGACGCAAGGCTGGGGCGGCATCGACATCGGCCTGTCCGAATGCCTGACGCGCACGGCGCCGCTGTTCCAGGTCGAGGCCAAGGATACCGAACCGCTGCCCAACCTCGCCAAGAGCTGGGAATGGTCGAAGGACGGCCATAAGCTGACCATGCATCTGGTCGAGGGCGCCAAATGGTCCGATGGCGTGCCCTTCAACGCCGACGACGTCATGTTCTACTGGGACGACGAGGTCATCGACCCGAACGTCTCGCCGCTCAATGGCGCGACGCAGGAAACCTTTGGTGTCGGCACGACGCTGAAGAAGATCGACGACTACACCGTCGAGTGGACCTTCAAGGATGCCTTCCCGAAACAGTACCTCTATACGATGGCCTACGGTACCTTCTGCCCCGGGCCTTCACACATATTGAAGCCGCAGCATCCGAAATATTCGAAGAACACCTACGACCAGTTCAAGAACGCCTTCCCACCGGATTTCATGAACATGCCGGTGATGGGCGCCTGGGTGCCGGTCGAATACCGGCCGGACGACATCATCGTCATGCGCCGCAACCCCTACTACTGGAAGGTCGACGAAAAGGGCAACCAGCTGCCCTATCTCAACGAGCTGCAATACAAGCTGTCGACCTGGGCCGACCGCGACGTCCAGGCGGTCGCCGGCTCGGGCGATTTCTCCAACCTTGAGCAGCCGGAAAACTTCGTTGCCTCGCTGAAGCGCGCTGCAGACGCGAACGCGCCGGCACGCCTGGCCTTCGGTCCGCGCCTCATCGGCTACAATCTGCGCCTGAACTTTTCCGCCAATGGCTGGGGCAACCCGGACGAACGCGGCCAGGCCATCCGCGAGCTGAACCGCAACGAGGACTTCCGCAAGGCCGTCACCATGGCGCTCGACCGCAAGGCGCTCGGCGACTCCCTCGTCAAGGGGCCGTTCACCGCCATCTATCCCGGCGGCTTCTCCTCCGGCACGAGCTTCTATGACCGCAGTTCCACCGTCTACTATCCCTTCGACCTCGAAGGCGCCAAGGCCGAGCTCGCCAAGGCCGGTCTCAAGGATACGGACGGCGACGGCATCGTGAACTTCCCGGCCGGCACCGCCGGCGGCAAGGATGTCGAGATCGTGATGCTGGTCAACAACGACTACACGACCGACAAGAGCCTTGCGGAAGGCGTCGTCGCGCAGATGGAGAAGCTGGGCGTGAGGGTAGTGCTCAACGGCCTCAATGGCACCCAGCGCGATGCCACGCAATATTCCGGCCGCTTCGACTGGCTGATCCGGCGCAACGAGCAGGAGCTGACCTCCGTCGTGCAGAATACTGTGCAACTGGCTCCCATCGGCCCCAAGACCAGCTGGGATCACCGCGCGCCGGAAAGCGGCCAGGTCGACCTGATGCTTTTCGAAAAGGACCTCGTCGACATCGTCAACAAGTTCATCTCCTCGTCGGACAATGACGAGCGCGCCAGCCTGATGAAGGAGTTCCAGAAGATCTCGACGGAACATGTCTACAATGTCGGCCTGACGGAATATCCCGGCGCGCTGATCGTCAACAAGCGCTTCTCCAACATTCCGCAAGGGACGCCGATCTTCATGTTCAACTGGGCCGAGGATTCGATCGTCCGCGAGCGCGTGTTCGTGAAGGCGGACAAGCAGGCGAAATACGAACTGTTCCCCGAAGAGCTTCCCGGCAAGCCTGGAGACAAAGGCCCAATGTAGGTTTACCTCCCCTGACTGAGAGAGACCCGGGGGGGGGGGGGGGGGGGGGGGGGGGGGGCCCCCCCCCCCCCCCCCCCCCCCCCCCGGGCGGGGGGGGGGGGGGGGGGGGGGGGCCGGGGGGGGGGGGGGGGGGGGGGGGGGGGGCGGGGGGGGGGGGGG